>JAZRAZ010000206.1:0-4642 GCA_045634825.1 Eubacteriales bacterium
AGCGTTACCGCCATTGCCGCCGGTGCCTGTGCCTGTACCTGTGCCGGTGCCTGTACCGGTGCCGGTGCCAGTGCCTGTGCCTGTACCGGTGCCTGTACCTGTACCGGTACCCGTACCTGTGCCTGTACCTGTGCCTGCCTCTGTGCCTGTACCTGTGCCGGTGCCCCAACCGCCTTCGCCTTCGTCATCAGCAGGGCCACAAGCAACGAAGCAGGACAATACCAATGTCAGCACAATCAGCATAACGATTAAACTTTTGAACTTTTTCATTGCAGTAGATTTCCTTTCAATTTATTGCACTCTAATTATACTATAGATAAAAGGAAATTGCAATCAAGCAAAATTCACAATTTTGGCACTCTATTTTTGTGCATATTGCCAAGCAAGGCGGGCGGATGGTATCCGCCCCTACTTTAGTGGTGGTTTATATGTTCCCGGCAATTTGCCGTTTTCGTCCAACACACTGTTTTTATTGGTGCTCTTGCTGGCTTTCTTCTGATAGTCCTTGATGTATTGGCGCACCTCACTGTCGCTGATGCCGAGAATTCCTGCAAACGACTCGTCATAGATACCCATACGAAGCATTGAGATGACCTGCGACTTGGTGGTTGCCTTAGAACTTGATTTATTGCTTGATTTACTGCTTTTGGCGGCTTCTTTTTCTGCTTTTTCCTTTGCTTTTTGCTTTGCTTTTTCTGCCGCCTGTTGCTCCTTGATGGCAAGGTTGTCAAGTTTTTGGGTGAGTGCCGTCTGATTGTCGGCAAGTTTTTTGTCCAGCGCGGCGCGCTCTGTTTTTATCTGTTGCTCAATTTCAGCAATATTGCTTGCCGTTTCGTTTCGACGTGCCTGCTGTGCCCCTTGGTGACTCAACACAGCCCCTGCCTTCTGGTTTTGCGCTGCCCCGTCTGTTCTGCCCTGTGCCCTGAGCGTCTGCTCAGCGCTTGTAATCTGCCTTAAAAACGCGGCATACGCCTGCCGAAGTTCCTCAGCCCCCTGATTGCGAACCCGTTTTTTCTCGGCAGAAAGCGCATCGTTTTTAATTTTGTACTGCGCTTTAAGTGCCTTATTTTTGGAGGCATAAGCGTTTTGATAAGATTCTTTTAGTGTCATTTTTACCTCATTTATATTCTACCGCAAAGCGTTCCAGAGTGAAGTTGCTGTCGAATATATCATTTTCAAACCGCAGACGGATGCCTCGGCGGTGAGAAAGCCTGATTTTGCGGCGGCGCATTGCAGAGGTCACACCGTAGGCAAAGCCTGCGTATTGCAAATTCTCATAACAGAACCCGCGGAAAAATCCGTCATAATCGTATAGTTTATGCCAACGCCCGATAGGATCGGTACACCAAATACGCATCACCGTCGGCGCACCGGTGCGTATCAGCAGACCGAAATAGGTGCCGCAGTGTTCAGTTTGTCCCAACAGTACACTTTCCCACACCGCACGGATGGGAACGCTTTGTATTTGAGTATTCTTTAAAAATTCATCGTGATAGTCATCCTTGGTACCGCTTTCGGCAAAAGTATAGAGGTTGCCCTGTCGGAAAAAGCAGAGTTTGCCGTCGGAAATATAAAAACTTTCGGCGCCCACATTACTCCAGAAGTACCCCTCAAATGCCTGTCCCGAACCACTTTTTTCGCGTCGGGTCAGGTCAAAAAGATACATTCCTTTTTGACCGGTAAGCACCAGCCATTTATCCCATAGTGCCATACGGATATTCTCCGGAGATTCCTCTTTCAAAAGCCCCCATAAAAACTGGGAGCGTTCACTTGCGGTACGCTCATCCAGTACACCGCCGGGGTGAATGGCGGTGACACCGCGCTCGCTGTAAAACAACATCTCCTGTCCCCAGGAAACACAGTTTTTGCTGTAAGGATGCGGAATGGGAAAACGCCCCGTGATGCTGAAAAATGCATCCAGTGCATACTGCCCTAAATTCTTTTCCGCTTGCCCCTCAACTCTCCACGCGGTATCGGCGCCAAACAGGGTGAGCACCCCCTGCGCCGCACTGAGCAATAAAATCGGTTCGTCAAAGGAGAGATACTGTAATTGCCCGAAATACAGTCCATCGTCGATGGCGCTGTAAAACAGTCGGTTTTCGGCGGCGGCAAAGATACGGTCAGGCAAACCGCCCACACCGTAAAGCGAACAACAAACCGAACTCAGCAGTTTTTCAGTATCGGGCAATGCCTGACGGAAATAGGTGATGCGAACATTGTCCTCCCCGTCATAGCAAAGCGGCATAGAGTGAATATCCTGCACCCAGAAGGCAGCGGCATCGGCATTAATGTGGTCGTACATCGTCCAGTCGTACTCTGTCCAGCCGTCCACGGTGTTGCCGTAGTCATCTTTACTTTCAAGGCGCATCTCAACGCGTGCAGAAGCCGCCAACACCGCCCTGCGCTCTACGGGATTTTCTTCTTTGTCGGGCAAAACACCCCGAATGACCGGCTTTAAAGAAAGCGGAAAACGGTTGCGTTTGACCTCTTTGTCATCCTGACGGTAGGTAAAACTCTCCTTTACAATCGGCGTGAGCAGATTGGGAGGCAACACCCCTTGCCCTTTGTTTGAGGGGGACCCCCCTGCTGAAATCAGCGGTACCGTAACGGCATCGTTGTCAATGGTAAAAGGAGTAGCCTTTTTACCAAAAGAATCAGAGATGTCGGCATATCCGTCGGGAGTGATGACAAACATTTTATCCTTCGTCACCACCAGCCATTCCTTTTGACACAGAATGAAAAGTTTGTCCCCCATCTCCAAAGGACAAGCATAGTCACCGCATTTTCTTTCCAAGGAATACAGCCCCAGACGCAACACGCCCTCACCCTCTTTATTTATATAAAAGGTAAAGCGCTGACCCGCAAAAAAGCGCATCCATTCGATTCTGCCCTCTACCGATAGTCTTTCTTTTAACCGAATTCCCTTGCGCTTAACGATTTTGCCGTCCTCTGCGCGCCACAGGTTTTCTGCCAGCGCGGCACGCTCGGGCGGAGCAGAGGGAGGTGCAAGAGCATCCATTCCCCGAAGTTCTCCGCCGCCCGTAAGATAGGCGGCAGGCGCACTGTAGGCGCGCCGTATTTTCGGTATCATAACAGTCCTCCCGTCACAAAAATGTTGCCGTTACGCTTTGCCGAATCCACATTTTCAAGAATGGCAGCAAACTCATCATAATAGACCTGATGATAGCGCAAATCGTGTTCGGCAATCGTCACCTGTGCCGCCGCATAATACGGCAGCGCCGTCTGTGCGGCAGGGCTCACCTCAAACTCATAACTGTCCTCGGTATGCGGTGTGATGGTAGTGGGGTAAATATCATATTGAATTGTATACTGTCCCGCCTCCAGATGCACCTTGGTGGGCGACAGCCTCTCCCACTTTCCGCCCTTGATACTGCGGATGCGATAAAAGCGCTCAAAACGCTCGGAAAGGTCAACCTCGCAAGGCGCGTCTGTCGAAATGATGCCCTCGCGGGTAATAAAATCAGTAGTGCAGGCAATTCTCTTTTGCCCTAAATCAAAATAACTGTTTAGTTTTTCCTCATACTCACTGACCATCTGACCGTCCAGCAAAAAGCGGACGATTTGCTTGGCCTGTCCCAATGTCAATCTTCTTCACCTCCTCGGTATCGACAAAAAGGGGCCAAAGCCCCCTTTTTGCCGATTTTCCCGTTCTTACTTATGTGCCTTAATGACGTGCAGTTCTTTGGGGCGCACAATCTTGGCACCGAAAACATTGAGTCCTTTCATCGCATCGGAAAACAGCGTTTCGGGACGATATGCCTCGACTTTATCGATGGCACCTGCAAAGGCGATGGCGCGCTTGGTGCGAACCATCATATAGGTGTCGGTGCCGTCGGTATAAAGATTGTTGGAAAGTTTGACCTGACAGTTGTCATACATTCCCACCACACCTTTGGCAATGAGTTCATCATTGTTGGTTTTGAGGGCAGCGAGTTGGTCGCGCAACAGTTGATAGAAAAACGGTGCCACTTCAATGACAACCTCATCCTCCAGGTCAACATCATTTTCTCTGAGAGAAAGCAGTGCTTCATCCAGCGCGGCTTTTGCAGCTTCGGGAGTGGTAATCTGACCTGCCTCGGTGACAGCAGTACTCTGGGCGGCAAGGCTTGCCACAAAACTGTCGCGCACCTGTGCCATTTTATGTGTTGCCTCTTTGATGAGGGTTTCCATCAGACCGGGCACACTCTGGGCACGGTCAACATCATCGACCATAAAATTAAAGAATTTTGCCTGGTCGATGTCGAGGATAACACTTTTATCCTCGACGATTTCGGGCGCGCCGATGGAGGAACCGTCATAGTTGCCGATACTCACTTCACCGACACCCAGCACCTTCACCTGCTTACCCTTTTGCGCCTCGCCCTCAAACTGCTTCCAGCAGTCCTCGACCAGACGGCACTTTTTCTCCAGTTCTCTTTGAATAAACTGACTCCATACACTCGGTTTAAAATTTTCGTAACTCATATTTTTCTCCTTATTTCCATTTTGTCATAGACTCTCTGACACGCGCCCAGATGCTCTCATCGGCAAGTTGTTCGGCGCTCAAGGCATCCACTTCGGCAGGAGAATAATAAGTTTTCTCCCCACCGGCACCGCCGGAAAGTGCCCCCATTGTAGGCGG
>JAZRAZ010000207.1:0-3661 GCA_045634825.1 Eubacteriales bacterium
ATGTTTTCCATGATTTCGGCCTGAATGTCATCATTAATCTTTCTGCCGTCTTCATAGTACTGTGTGCAGGCTTCGGTAGAAACGGTGAAACCTTGGGGAACAGGAAGACCCATCTTGGTCATCTCTGCCAGGTTTGCGCCTTTACCGCCCAGCAATTCACGCATACTGGCGTCGCCTTCTCTGAACAAATAAACAAACTTTTTGCTCACTGGTATATACCTCCATAAAATATTATTTACAAAAACAAGGTGATATCGGAGCACACTACTCCAATATCACCGATGATTATACCATATAAAAAAGAGATTGTCCACCTTTTTTGGTATTTTTTTGCTTTTTTTAAATATAGACGCGCGGCACGCGCACACCGATGTCGCAAATCAGTTCGTAGTGCAGTCTGCCCGACAGATTTGCCACCGTTTCGGTATCTACGCCCTGCCCCATTACAATAACTTCATCCCCACGTTTTACATCGGGAATATCCGTCACATCCAACATCAATTGGTCCATACACACTCTGCCCAGTACCGCGGCTTTTTTACCGTGAATCATCATATAACCGCAACCCGAAAGAGAACGGGGATATCCGTCGGCATATCCGATGGGCACAGTGGCAATCACTGTTTCCCGCTCGGTGACGAAGGTAGAACCGTAACTGATGGGGGTGCCTGCCGGCACTTTCTTGACAAATGTTACAAACGCGTGCAGACTCATCGCAGGAGTCAGTTGAACGGCACTGCGGTCAACCTCAGCGGAAGGATAGAGTCCGTAGGTGGCAATACCGCAACGCACCATATTGAATTTTGCTTCGGGCAAATCGGTAATGGCGGCGGAATTGGACATATGGCGCATTGGAATATCAATGCCTGCGGCTTCCAGCACCGCGGCAAAGTCAGAAAACTGCTTCATTTGTTTTTTGGCAAAGGTTTTATCCTGCTCGTCGGCAGTTGCAAAATGCGAGAACATCCCTTCAATCTCAAGGTTTGGCAGCGCCGCAATCCGTTTGATTTCCGATACGCTTTGCCCGCTTGGCAAAAAGCCGATGCGACCCATACCGGTATCGACTTTGATATGTACCTTTACGGTTTTGCCGAGTTTCTGCGCCAGCGTGGAAAGATTTTCTGCAGTTTCATAGTCAAATACCGTTAAAGTAATGTCTTGCTTGATGAGGGAAACGGAACTGTCGGGAAAAATGTATCCCAAAATCAAGATGGGGTTGGAAATGGCTGCCTGTCGCAAAGAAAGTGCCTCCTCTGCCGTGGCAACACAAAAACCCGTTACCTCATTTTTCAGTGCATTTGCTACCTGCAACGCCCCGTGACCGTAGGCATTGGCTTTGATGACGGCATAGACCGCCACATCTTTGCCGACCGATGCTTTGACTGCGGCAATATTATTGCAAATGGCGCCCAAATCTATTTTTGCATATACGCGGTTTGGATACATAGTTATTCCTCCGTTTTGTAGATAATGGTATCGGGTAGGTCTTCATTTCCGGTAATCAGTGCGGCGGTGGAAAGGGCATCTGCCCAGCCTGCATCGGTATGCAGTACACTTGCCTGACGCACGCCGCTCTGGGCGGGCAGTCCTGTAGCAAGGTCGATGATATGATGATAGCGTTTTCCCTCATAGGTGAAATATCTTTGGTCAATACCGCTGGTGGAAAGCGCTTTTTTCTCTCCAAGTTCAAGCGTTTCGGCAACGCCTCCGTCGGCTCCCATCAGTCCGATGACAAAGGGCGTTCCGTTTTTATCTCCCACCGCAACCACCGAGGAAACGGCGCTGATAATCCCTGTAAAACCCTGACTTTTAAGTTCATCCGCCACCTTTTGCAAAGCATAGCCTTTGGCAAATGCGCCGACATCTATGCGCGCCTCGGGGTCGGTGATGCACGCTTTCCCATCTTTCATTTCCAATGAATTTATGTTGATATGTTGCAGTGCCTTGGAAATTTTGTCACTGTCGGGAGGTACTTCGGTTTGTTTCCAGAGAGAACTCACAGCCCCACCCATCATATTGACTACTCCCTCGGTTTGAACATACACTTCTTTTCCAAAAGTAAGGAGTGCTTGCAACTCATCGTTCATTTCAATCCACTGCCCTGCACTTTCATTCAGCGCACAAACATTGTTAACCCCCGCCCAACGACGATACCCGTCAAACAGTTTGTGATATTCTCTCAACATTTGTTCCGCGCAGGCGCCGTATTTTTGCACATCTGCCTTTGAGGTGTAGCAAATCACTTCTATCACCGTATCAAAGGTGTCTGTGATGGTATATTTGTGTGCCGTGCTGTTGTCGCAAGCGCAAAGTGAGATTGCAGAACACAGCATCAGCAAAATTGCCACAACTTTTCTTTTCATTGTTTACACTCAATTCATTTATATTCTTTTTATATTCTATCACGATATTTATTGCAAAGCAAGTCTGTTCGTGATATACTTTATCCGGGGAGTGATACAAGCGTGGCAAAAAACAAATTGAAAAAGAAATCAAACTGGCAACGGGAAGACCGCATACTTGATTATATCGCAGCGCATCAGGCAGAAATTACCCGTTATCTTGTCGTAGTGCTTGTCGGAGAAATCTGGAGATGGGTACTGGATAATGTTATTTTTAATCTGCATCCCGTTTTGCTGACATTTCGCACCGCAGGCACATTTTTGTTGTGGGCGTTACCTTATTTTCTGCTTTGCAAATTATGGGTATGGAAGCAAAAAAGAGATAACGGATACCTCTGGTGTATTCAGGGAATGAAATTTATAATGGCAATTCTGATCATTGCCCTGATAAGTGCCGCAGGCCATTTTGTGATGGAACTGATGATGCTCGGCAAAAATGCACAAATTCTTTGCAGTCACTTGCTGGAGGAAATCCTGTATTTTATTGCTATGTTTAAGTTCATCATTCGTCCCGAAAAGTAAAAAAACGGAATTTTTTTATATTTTTGCTTTTAAAGCATTGAAAAATGGGGAAAACATTGATATACTAATTATATAATTCTAAAAGGAAGGCGGGCTTGTAATGAAAAAAGATGCAATCACCATTATCAGCATCATCATCGGTGTATTGGCGGTTTTGGGCGCCATTGCCACCACCTTGTATGTGTTGGATAAAAAGGGAATTTTGAAACTCAAAAGAACCAATTATGAATACTCTGAGGAGTTTCCCGACGAAGAACTGCCTGCATAATAAAAAGCAAAGAGCTCGTTTTGAAAACGAGCTCTTTTTTATTTCATAAAACGATAAAGAAAAGTGACGGTCTGCCCTCGGGTGCAGATGTCGTGAGGCGCAAAAGAAGTTTTGCTCATTCCCGAAGTAATGCCGTTTTGCACCGCCCAAAGCACAGGCTGATAATAGTACTGCCCGTCGGTTACATCGGTAAACGGATTGGAGGCACTTACCTTTGGATTGCCTGCAAATCGGTACAAAAACGAAACGATTTGTCCGCGGGAACACGCGGCATTGGGTGCAAAAGAAGTTTCGCTGATGCCTGCTGTGATGCCCTGTTCCACCGCCCACAATACCGCATCGTAATAATACTGATTTTCCTTAACATCTAAAAAAGGATTGCTTTTATTTTTGGCAGAAGGTTTGCCTGCCGCACGCCAGAGAAATGAAACGACCTGCCCTCGCGAGCAATAACTGTTGGGTGCAAAAG
>JAZRAZ010000208.1:0-6924 GCA_045634825.1 Eubacteriales bacterium
TGCCGCCTTTGCTGTAAAAACCTTTGTTTTTTTCATACTTTTCCAGCACTTGTTCTACGGTGACGGGAGTTCCCTTACCCTGCCAGGTATCCGGATTGTGACAATATTGACAGCGCAACGGGCAGCCCTGCATAAACAAAACATATCGTATGCCGGGCCCGTCCACCGTGCCGAAGGTTTCCTCAGAATGAATATAACCTGTCATATCAGATGCTATCGTGGAAGGTACGGGAAATAACCTCATCCTGTTGTTCTTTGGTCAGTTTAATGAAGTTTACCGCATAACCACTGACCCGTACCGTCAGTTGCGGATATTTTTCGGGATGTTTCTGGGCATCCAATAGTGTGTCTTTGGTAAACACATTAACATTTAAGTGGTGGCCGCCCTTTTCAACATAGCCGTCCAAAAGAGCGACAAGATTATCAATTTGATTTTGTGTTGCAGCCATTATTTTTTCTCCTTTTTAGTTTTGGTCATCCAGTCCTTCAAAAAGATTGCCGCCAGCGCAGGCGCCATTGGAACAATCCAAATCAATGGCAATATCACCTGCGAAAATACGGTCGTCTTTACCAAGGGCACCGGGAATGATGGAAAAGGTATTGGAGATACCATCCTGTGCATCACGGAATGGCAGTTTTGCCACAGAAGCCAGAGAAGCCACTGCACCATGAGAGTCTCTGCGATGCATGGGGTTAGCGCCGGGCGCAAACGCCTCACCGCGCTTTCTGCCATCGGGGGTGGAGCCGGTATTTTTACCATAAACAACATTGGAAGTAATCGTCAGAATTGAGGTGGTCGGAATACTTTCTCTATACGTATGGTTCTTACGAACATGTTCCATAAAACGATGCACGATGTCGTGCGCAATTTCATCTACGCGGTCATCGTCGTTACCGTATTTGGGGAAATCACCCTCTACTTCATAATCTACCGCCAAACCATTTTCATCACGAATGGTACGAACCTTAGCATACTTAATAGCAGAAAGCGAGTCCGCCACTACACTGAGTCCTGCAATACCGGTAGCAAACCATCTGGTGACATGACGATCGTGCAGTGCCATTTGCAGTTTTTCGTAGCAATACTTGTCATGCATATAGTGGATGATATTGAGAGTGTTGACATATACTCCTGCCAACCATTTCATCATTGTATCATATTTTTCCATCACTTCATCATAATCCAGATATTCCGAAGTAATGGGACGATACTGCGGTGCAATCTGCTTACCTGAGATTTCGTCTATACCGCCGTTGATTGCATAAAGCAAGCATTTAGCAAGGTTGGCGCGAGCACCGAAGAACTGCATTTCCTTGCCGACAACCATAGAGGATACACAGCAAGCAATCGCATAGTCATCCCCGTGATGAAAACGCATTAAATCATCGTTTTCATACTGTACAGAAGATGTTTCAATCGAAATTCGTGCACAGAAGCGCTTGAAGTTTTCAGGCAATCTGAGGGACCATAGCACCGTCAGATTGGGTTCAGGTGCCGCGCCCAAATTTTCAAGAGTGTGCAGATAACGATAACTCATTTTGGTAATCATATGTCTGCCGTCAATCGCGACACCGCCAATACTCTCGGTTACCCATTGAGGGTCACCCGAAAACAACTGATTGTATTCAGGTGTACGAGCAAACTTAATCAGACGCAATTTCATAATGAAATGGTCCACAAGTTCTTGCAGTTCCTCTTCGGTAAATACACCATTTTGCAAATCTCTTTGAGAATAAATATCAAGGAACGTAGATGTTCTTCCCAAAGACATTGCCGCACCGTTTTGTTCCTTGACCGCTGCCAGATAGCCAAAGTAAAGCCACTGAATCGCCTCTTTGGTATTGCGGGCAGGCAAAGAAATATCAAACCCGTAAGAAGCCGCCATCTTTTTAAGGTCTTCCAGTGCTCTAATCTGCTCAGCAAGTTCCTCTCTGTCACGAATAATATCGGAATACATAGCAGAACGGGTAGTGGCTTTTTGTTCTAATTTGTCCTCAATCAGACGGTCAACACCATACAGTGCCACACGACGATAGTCACCAATAATTCTGCCTCTGCCGTAAGCGTCAGGCAAACCTGTAATAATATGGCTGGACCTGCAAGCACGCATCTCGGGAGTATAGGCATCAAATACACCGGCATTGTGCGTCTTTCTGTGAACGGTAAAGAATTCCTTGACCGTTTCGTCCAGTTCATAGCCATTGTCTTTGCACGCTTTTTCTGCCATACGTATACCACCGTAGGGCATTAAAGCACGCTTAAAAGGCTTGTCCGTCTGAATGCCGACAATCTGCTCTTTTTCTTTATCCAGATACCCCGGAGCGTGAGAAGTAATAGTAGAAATCAGTTTGGTGTCCATATCCAGTACACCGCCGGCTTCTCTCTCCTGGCGAGAAAGTTCCAGCACCTGCTCCCAAAGTGCTTTTGTACGCTCGGTAGCATCTGCCAAAAAGCTTTCATCTCCATCATATGGAGTAAAATTATGTTTAATAAAACTTCTTACATTGATTTCATTGACCCAGGTACCTTTTTCAAATCCTTCCCAGGCATCAAATCTATATTTCATAATGTATCTCCAATCTTATTTTTTCCACATAATATTATACCAAATTATTTCAAAAAATAAAGTCTTTTTACTACTTTTTTTCATTTCGTCAGTTCTATACAAAAATCAAATAAAGAAATGCATAGATTTTGTACTTGTATGTTGTTTTTTTGGATAAGTTTGGTTTTTTTGCTTTTACAAGTTGTGCAATTTAAAATTATTTGATATAATTGAATCATTGAATATGGAAATAAAAGGATGTCCTCAATGAATAAAATCGGTCTGATTTTGGAAGGCGGTGCTATGCGCGGTTTGTTTACCGCGGGCGTGCTGGATGTATTTTTGGAAAATAACATACATTTCGATGGTATTATTGGTGTATCGGCAGGTGCCGCATTCGGCTGTAGTTACAAATCCGGTCAAAAGGGCAGGTCTCTGCGCTACAATCTTCGCTTTTGCAAAGACCCACGATACTGTTCTTTTCGTTCTTTGATAAAAACAGGCGACCTTTACGGTGCCGAGTTTTGCTATAAGCAGCTGCCCCAAGAACTTGACCCATTTGATAACGATGCTTTTCGTCAAAATCCCGCCCATTTTTTTGTGGTATGCACAGACACCTCAGACGGTGCCCCGGTTTATGTCAAACTTGAAAATGCCATCGGAGCAGACATTGAATGGATGCGCGCCAGTGCTTCTATGCCACTTGTTTCTCAGCCTGTCTCCATCGGTAACAAGAAATACCTCGACGGTGGCATCAGTGATTCAGTGCCTTTAAAATACTTTGAAGCACAGGGGTTTGATAAAAATATTGTAATTTTAACACAGCCCAAAGGGTATCGCAAAGAAAAACCTTCTCATTTGCCGATAATGCGCCTGATGCTGAAAAAGATGCCTGCCGTCTATGAGGCTATGTGCCGACGGCACGAACAATATAATCAAACGATGGACTATATTGACAAAAAAGAACTGGCAGGAGAAATACTGGTCATTCGCCCACCCCATAAACTGCCCGTCGGTCACATTTGTCACAAAGCACAAAAACTGAAGGAAACTTACGCCTTGGGTGTAAGCGAGGGCAACCGTTTAGCCGAACAAGTTCACGCTTTTCTCACTAAATAACACAAAGGAAATAACTATGGAACATTTTATTTGCCCCGTATGCAATGAAAATCTTATACTTACACAAAATAAATATATCTGCAAAAACAACCACTCTTTTGACTGTGCCAAAAGCGGTTATGTCAATTTGCTTCGTTCTCAGCGTGCTTCATATAAACGGCACGGAGATGACAAACTGATGATTCGCGCACGCACCGCTTTTCTTGAAAAAGGGTACTACCAGCCTTTGCTTGCAGCAGTTTTAAAAGAGTGTCAACGGCTGGACAATAAAATGGTACATTTATGCGATATAGGGTGCGGTGAAGGTTGGTATACCGACCGCATCTTCCGACATCTCAGAGAACAAGGGCATATCGTACAAATGGAAGGCATCGATATTTCAAAAGATGCGCTCTCCGCCTGTGCATCACGCAATCCTTATATTGCCGCCGCAGTTGCTTCCATCAGCGCCTTACCCATCCAAAGCGGCAGCGTCGATATGCTTTTAAATCTCTTTGCTCCCTTTGATACAGCTGAGTTTGCAAGAGTGCTTAAAAAAGGTGGCATCTGGCTCAAAGCCATTCCACTGGAAAAACATCTTTTGGGGCTCAAACGCGCCATTTATGAACAACCGTATGAAAACAAAGTGAGTATAGAAAACTATCCCGGTTTCAAACTTATATCCCGAAATGATGTCAAAGATGAAATACATCTAAAAGGACAGGACATTTGGAATCTCTTTTGTATGACTCCTTACTACTATAAAACCAGCAAACAAGACCAGACGCGTCTTGCCACCTGTACCGAACTGGACACCGAAATTGAATTTGCCGTTTTGTGCTACCAAAAATTATAAAAGAGGTAAATGCTATGGCACACCCGTTCAAACATTTTTACATCATCACCCGACATAGACACAAAGTAGTCGTTCACTGCTTTAAGGCAGGTATCTTCTGGCAAGGACTTTTGCACGATTTATCCAAATATTCCCCCACCGAATTTATCCCGGGCGCCAAGTATTTTCAAGGTTCTCGTTCCCCTAATGAAAAGGAACGCGAATTGTTTGGACACAGTCGCGCCTGGATGCATCACAAAGGACGCAATCGTCACCACTTTGAATACTGGACAGACTACAACCCCAAAACCAAACGCGTAGAACCTGTCGAAATGCCCGACTGCTATATTATTGAAATGTTTTGCGACCGCGTTGCCGCCAGCAAAATTTACGGTGGCAAAAATTATGACGACACCTATGCGCTGAACTATTATCTGCGCGGATGTGACACGCGCCGTATTCACGAAAACACCGCCAGAAAACTTGAGTTTCTCTTAAGGCATTTGGATGAAAAAGGAGAACGCGCAACTTTTGCGCTGATTCGAAAAAGCAAAAAAACAGGATTGCCCAAAAACTGAACCTACAATTATTTAACCCCACAACTCTGTTGTGGGGTTAAATAATTTATAATGTGATTTTCTTAAATGTTTTTTTACCGCGACGAACGACTTTGCCTTCTGCAAAATCTTCCTTAGCAAAGGTGGCACGGAAATCTGTCACCTTTTCACCGTCAACGCTTACTCCGCCCTGCTCAACAGCGCGTCTGCCTTCGCTGCGGGAAGTCACAAGACCGCCTTTGACCAGCATAGATACGATATCAATCACGCCGTCGGTAAAATCCTCCTCACTGAGCGCAGAAGAAGGCATATCGTCGGCACTGCCTGCACTGAAAATTGCTTTTGCTGCTGTTTGTGCCTTTACGGCTTCTTCTTCACCGTGCACCAACTTGGTTAGTTCAAATGCAAGAATTTCTTTAGCAGTATTCAGTTGGCTACCTTCCCAGGCATCCATTTTATCGATTTCCTCGAGAGGCAGGAATGTCAGCATTCTGATGCACTTGAGCACATCGGCATCCTCTACATTTCTCCAATATTGGTAAAAATCGTAAGGAGAAGTTTTGTTGGGGTCGAGCCATACGGCACCGCCTGCTGTCTTGCCCATCTTTTTGCCCTCGGAGTTAAGAAGCAAAGTAATGGTCATAGCGTCTGCTTCCCCACCAAGTTTACGGCGAATGAGTTCTCTGCCGCCCAACATATTGCTCCACTGATCATCTCCGCCAAACTGCAGATTGCATCCCAGTGTCTGATACATATGATAAAAGTCATAACTTTGCATAATCATATAGTTAAATTCAAGGAAAGAAAGACCTTTTTCCATACGCTGTTTATAACATTCTGCCCTAAGCATATTATTAACAGAAAAACAAGCGCCCACTTCGCGCAACAAGTCGACATATTTGAGTTCCAGCAACCAATCCGCATTGTTGACCATCATTGCTTTGCCTTCACCAAACTCAATGAATTTCTCCATCTGCTTTTTAAAACAATCGCAGTTATGCTGAATAGTTTCAGCGGTCATCATAGAACGCATATCTGTTCTGCCGCTGGGGTCTCCGATATGGCCGGTACCGCCGCCTATCAGAGCAATGGGACGGTTGCCTGCTTGTTGCAGTCTTTTCATCAGACAAAGTGCCATAAAATGACCTACATGCAAACTATCGGCCGTAGGGTCAAAACCAATATAAAATACAGCCTTTCCGCTGTTGACCAAATCTCTAACTTTTTCCTCGTCGGTTACCTGCGCGATCAGTCCGCGTGCAACCAATTCTTCATAAATCCCCATAGTTCTCTCCTTGAAAATATGCTTATTAGTCTATTATAAAAATAAGCCGTCATTTTGTCAAGATGACAACTTATAAAAAATAAAATCATAAAATCAGGTAGACAACGCAACATTATATGTGCTATACTGATTATATATAATGTCATATGTTTTTCGTGAAGGGACAGACAGTAAATTTATGAAAAAAATTTTATTTGTAGCAAATGTCGCCAAAGAACACATTTTAAAATTTCATATTCCCACCATTCGCCGTTTTAAAGAGGCAGGTTGGCAGGTGGATGTAGCCTGTTCAAGTGATGACACCATTCCCTATTGTGACACCCAATTTGATGCTTGCTGGAAACGCACCCCTTTCACCCTGCAGACCTTCCGCGGCATCAAACAACTCAAAGGCATTTTAAAAAACGAACAGTATGATGTGATCTATTGTCACACACCAGTTGGCGGACTGGTAGCACGCCTTGCCGCTAAACAAACTCGCAAAAACGGTACCAAAGTGATTTATTTTGCCCACGGTCTGCATTTCTTCAAAGGTGCGCCGCTCATCAACTGGCTGATATATTATCCTATTGAAAAATATTTATCCCGTCATACCGATGTGTT
>JAZRAZ010000209.1:0-5626 GCA_045634825.1 Eubacteriales bacterium
GACATGGCTACGATCCGACTTACATATCGCGCCGGCAGGCATATCGAGCCCTTTTCATATCTCACCTTCGGTGAGGTATGCAAAAGCATATCGAAAATCCCGTTAGGGATTTATATCGATGCATTGTGTCCCTAAGGGCACAATGCTAAATCCTCAGGAATTCAGTTTCAACATTTCCTCGGCGGCTTTGAGAATGCCGATGATGCCTGTTTCAAAGGTCAGCCCCCCTTGGAAAAAGACATTAAATGGTTCTCTCATCGGTCCGTCTGCCGACAGTTCGATAGATGCTCCTCCCACAAATGAGCCTGCCGCCATAATGACAGGATCGGTATAGCCGGGCATCGCCCAAGGCTCAGGGGTCACATAACTATCCACGGGCGCGCCTGCCTGTATGCCTTTGCAAAAAGCAATCAGACCCTCGGGCGTTCCGCAGGTGACCGCTTGAATAATGTCCCCTCGGAACCCGTCACACCCAGGATTGACCTGATAGCCCATCAGTTCGAACAAGGCAGAAGCAAAAATCGCAATTTTCTTTGCTTGCAATACCACATGGGGCGCCAGAAAGAATCCTTGATAAAAATCAATGAGTGTATCCAGTGTGGCACCGCTTTCTCTGCCGACACCCGGCATCGTGGTGCGCTGTGCACATTTTTCCACCGCCCACGCTTTGCCTGCAAGATACCCGCCGATTTTGGCAATACCGCCACCGGGGTTTTTGATCAGAGAGCCTGCCATCAAATCAACTCCGTAATAGGTCGGCTCGTGCTCCTCGGTAAACTCACCGTAGCAGTTATCGACCATCACATATACCTCAGGGTCAATGCTCTTGGCAAGGTCACAGATTTTTTTGATGTCTAAAACAGATAATGTCGGTCGGTTCTGATACCCTTTGGATTTTTGGATATAGACCATTCTGACGCCTTTTCTTACCTTGTCGGCAATTCCATCATAGTCTATTTTGCCGCCCTCTAAAAAGTCCACCTGGTCATAATGAATCCCAAAGTCTTTGAGCGACCCGTCCCCGCCCGGTTCAATGCCGATTACGGTGTCCAGCGTATCATAAGGTTTGCCCGTGACCGAAAGCATTGTATCTCCCGGACGAAGCAGGGCAAACAAACCAATGGTCAGGGCGTGGGTACCCGAAATGATATGAGGGCGCACCAAAGCATCCTCGGCTTCCAAGGCGGTGGCATAAACACGGTCCAGCGCATCGCGCCCCGCATCATCGTATCCGTATCCCGTACTGCCCTGCAAAAATCCTGCGCGTACGCGTTGCTCTTGAAACGCCTCCAAAACGCGCTCAGCAGTAATAAAGGAAATGCGCTGTGCCTCCTCGAAAGCATCGGCACAGCGTGATAAAGCCTGTTCTTTCAGTTGCAAAAGTTTCTGTGAAAATTCCATTCTATTCTCCTAAAATCCGCATAAAATCAGCGGAATTCTTAGTTGCATCTCCGCGGTAAACAGAACTGCCCGCCACAATGACATTGATGCCTGCCGCAAGGCAACGCCTTACATTTTCAAGGGTCACTCCGCCATCTACCTCAATATCAAAGGCTGCGCCCGTACGCTCTTTATAGGCAGAAAGAACTCTGGCTTTCTCCAGTTGGTCCTCCATAAAGGACTGCCCGCCAAAGCCGGGTTCCACCGTCATAATCAGTACCATATCCACCTGATCAAGATACCCCTCCAGGCTTTCCACAGGGGTACCGGGTTTGAGGGTAATGCCCACCTTTTTGCCGGCAGCGTGTACCTTTTTGATAATCTCGTCACCCTTGTCGGTGCTTTCGATATGGAAAGTGATAATGTCACTCCCCGCGGCAAGAAAATCGTCAATATATCGTTCGGGACGGTCAATCATCAAATGCACGTCAAATACCATATCACTGTATTTCCGCAAACATTTAATAACGGGTGCGCCCAAAGTAATATTGGGTACAAACAGTCCGTCCATCACATCAATATGAAGCCACTCGGCACCGCCTTTTTCCACCTGACGCGCCGCCTCACTCAAATGGGCAAAATCACTTGCTAAAATAGAAGGGGATAAAATATTCATCACTTTTTCTCCTGTTGCAACTTGCGGGCTTCCATGCCCTTTTCTTTTAACATCTGACACAAATGCTCGGTCAGGCTTTCTTTGTTTCTGGGATAACCGTTTACATAGATTTCCACTCCGCCATCCGTCTTATCAGCAATCCAAGTGGCCGCTTTTTGCACCGTAGTGTCAATCCCGCCCAAAATATAAATGTGCTCTGCCGCTACGGGTTTTGCCGCATCGGTCATCGGATGCACACTGACACAATAGCCAAACACCGAATACTGCAACTCCACGGTATATTCTTGATTTTTACTGTCAGTCAGCAATACCGACTGGGTTTTCAGCGTCATCACCAGCAACAAAACACCTGCCGTAATCAGCAGTAAAATACTGTGCTGACGGAACCAATTTATCACTTTCATTTTCTCACTCCGTTTGTTTTGGAACATAGTCATTTAATTATATATTATAACCGCCTGTTTTGCAAGAGGGGGTAGCAGAAAATCGGCAAATTTTACAAATTCTTCAGGTTTTTCAAAAAACTATTTATTTTGTTGCAAAAGTGTTATATAATATTGGTAATATTAAAGAAAACGGGTGTTGTTATGAGTAATATTTCAAAATATTCTGCAGTCTTTCAAGATGCAAAGCATATTCACTTTACAGGAATTGGCGGTGTTTCTATGTCCGCCCTGGCGATGATTGCCAAAAGTCAGGGCAAGAAAGTAACCGGGTCGGACATTTCCGAGTCAGACAGTGTGCTCTCCCTGCGCCAAAGCGGTATTGCTGTCACCGTCGGCCATCACGCCGAAAACGCCATCGGTTGCGACCTGCTGGTTTATACCGCCGCTGTCAAGGACAACAATCCCGAACTTGTCTTTGCCAAAACCAACAACATTCCCCACTGCGAGCGCGCCGCTCTGTTGGGTCTTTTGATGGCGCAGTATCCTCATTCCGTTGCCGTTTCGGGTACACACGGCAAAACCACCACCACCTCGATGCTCTCCTCGGTATTTATGAAAGCCGAAACCGACCCGACGGTGCTGGTCGGTGCCAACCTTTCTCTGATTGGCGGCAACTACCGCGTAGGTGCATCCAATTACAGTGTCTATGAAGCGTGCGAATACTGCAACTCTTTTCATAATTTTTATCCCGACGCCGCCATTGTACTGAATGTCGATGCCGACCACCTGGACTTTTTTAAAGACCTTGCGGATATTCAGAATTCTTTTATCCGTTTTACAGAGAATATTCACAAAGACGGTGTGCTCATCATCAACGGTGATGATGAAAACTGTCACATCGTTCAAGAAAATGCGCCTGTCAAGGTCATCACCTTTGGTCTGGGGGCAAACAATGATATTTCCGCCACCGATTTGGTTTTCAAAGGCGCCCTTGCCCGCTTTACCGCCCTGCAAAACGGCAAGATACTCGGGCAGGTAGAGATGAATGTCGGCGGTAAACACAATGTGCTCAATGCGCTTTCTGTAATTGCCACGGCACTTTACTACGGACTTTCCTTTGAGGATATTGCCGCAGGAATTGCCGCCTTTGGCGGTGCCGACCGTAGATTTCAAATCAAGGGCCGTGTTAACGGAGCCGTCATTGTCGATGATTACGCGCACCATCCCACCGAAATTTCCGCCACGATTGCCTCGGCAAAGGCAGCAGGTTTCAAACCCGTGACCGTAATCTTCCAACCCCATACTTTCACCCGCACCAAAGCACTGATGAATGAGTTTGCCGCTTCACTGAGTGCAGCAGACAAAGTGATTGTAACTGATATTTACAGTGCCAGAGAAATCAACACCATCGGTGTAAAAATTACAGACCTGCGCGATATGATAGAGGGCAGTGAGTACATCGGTGACTTTTCCGCGATTGCGCGATACATCACTGAAAACGCCGCCGAGGACGGTTGCTTTATTCTGATGGGAGCGGGAAACGTCAACCAAATTGCATCCCTTTTGAAAATGGAGTAATCTATGTTTTTACAAAATATGTTGACCGCCTTTACACAGGTGAGCATCCTGATGATACTGGCGGCAGTCGGCTTTTGCGCCCACAAAGGAAACCTCTTCACCGAGAAAACGGCAAGAGCGTGCAACGGCCTGTTATTTTATATCGTCACCCCCAGCGTTATCTGCCATTCTTTTATCAAACTGGAGCGCAGTGAAGAAACCCTGTCTTTATTAGGCTGGGCACTGCTCGGCGGATTTTTGTTTCACTTGGCAGGTGTGATTGTAACGCGGTTTTTATTCAACCGCTCCCCTGCCGCTTCGGTATATAAGTACGCCTCGATGTACGGCAATATGGGATATATGGGCATTCCGCTGTCTCAGGCAGTACTCGGCAGTACGGGAGTATTTATCTGCTCGGTGATGGTCTTTATCTTTAATATGTTTTGCTTTACCCACGGTGCCGCCATTATGGACCGTGGTAAAAACGGCGGTATCAATTTAAAGAAAATGCTTATAAACCCCGGCACCATCGGACTGGCAATGGGACTGCCGATTTTTCTTTTGGATATTTCTTTGCCGAATGTAATTTATCAGCCTTTGACCCACCTTGCAAACCTCAACACCCCTATTGCGATGCTGATGCTGGGCACCTATCTTGCCGCCACAAAACTCGGGCAGATTTTCACCATCAAAGAAAATTATCTGGTGGTACTCATCAAACTGATATTGTTACCTGCCGCCACCATCGGCACCGCTTTTCTTGTCGGAGTGCGTGGAGATTTATTGGTGGGATTTGCACTGATGAGTTGTGTTCCCACCGCCAGCAACACCGTTATGTTTGCCGCGCAATTTGAGCAGGATACCGGTCGCGCGGGGATGGCGATTGCGCTGAACAATTTATTTTCCGTCTTTACAATGCCCATCTGGATTGCGCTGGCGCAATCCCTTGCTATCTCTTGACACCCTATCATCACAGTGATAAAATATAAAAGAAGATAAAAATTAAGGAGGCAACTATGGCAAACGTTACAATTTTCGACCATCCCCTGATTCATCACAAAATGGCAATTTTAAGAGATAAGCGCACCACTTCCAAGCAGTTTCGCGAACTAATTGAGGAAATTTCTACCTTGATGGCGTATGAGGCTATGCGCGACCTCCCCTTAAAAGAGGTCGAAGTGGAAACACCCTTAACCACTGCTAAATTCAAAATGATTGCAGGCAAAAAACTGGCAATTGTTCCCATTTTGCGTGCAGGACTTGGTATGGTAGACGGCATTTTGGCGCTGGTCCCCTCTGCCAGAGTGGGTCACATCGGTCTTTACCGTGACCACGAAACATTGGAGCCCCACGAATACTACTGCAAACTGCCCGCCGATGTTGCTTCCCGTCAGGTAATTTTGCTCGACCCGATGCTCGCTACCGGCGGTTCTGCAAGTGCCGCCATTCAGTTTATCAAAGACAGAGGTTGCACCAGCATCAAACTGATGAACATTATTGCCGCCCCCGAAGGCATTGAACGCGTACAAAAAGACCATCCCGATGTAGATATTTACTGCGGATGCCTGGACGAGCGTCTCAACGAAAACGGATATATTCTGCCCGGTCTTGGCGATGCAGGCGACCG
>JAZRAZ010000210.1:0-5727 GCA_045634825.1 Eubacteriales bacterium
CGCTTGATTGACGATACGGTGGATGCTGAGGAAGATTTGCAATCTCGTAGCCCCGTTGTCGTGGTTATGGGTCACGTTGACCACGGTAAGACTTCACTGCTGGATGCGATTCGTAATGCCAATGTTGCTTCGGGTGAGGCAGGCGGTATTACCCAGCATATCGGTGCTTATCAGGTAGAGGCAGGCGGTCAGACCCTGACATTTTTAGATACTCCCGGTCACGCCGCGTTTACACAGATGCGTTTGCGCGGCGCGCTGGCAACGGATATTGCCATTCTGGTAGTTGCCGCGGACGACGGTGTTATGCCCCAGACCATTGAAGCCATCAGCCACGCCAAAGCGGCAGAAATTCCCATCATTGTTGCCATCAACAAAATGGATAAACCTGCCGCCAATCCCGACCGTGTGATGCAGGAGTTGACCGAGCACGGACTGGTTGCGGAAGATTGGGGCGGGGATACCATTATGGTTCCCGTTTCTGCAGTCAAGCACGATAATATTGACACGTTGCTTGAAATGGTTAATCTGGTTGCCGAAATGCGTGAACTCAAAGCCAATCCCAACCGTACGGCAAAAGGTACGGTTATTGAAGCAAAACTTGACAAAGGGCGCGGACCCGTTGCCACCTTGCTGGTGCAAAACGGTACGTTGCACAGTGGCGACATTCTGATTGCGGGCAGTACAGTGGGCAAAGTGCGCGCGATGACTGACCACAGAGGTAAAGTCGTGAAAGAGGCAGGCCCCAGCGTGCCGGTGGAAATTATCGGTATGAATGATGTGCCCCAGGCGGGAGATACTTTCTTTGTGGTAGAAGACGAGCGTCTGGCGCGCGAACTTGCTGAGCAACGCCGTGAGGAAGAAAAAATGGCACAGCAGAGTCAGTACAGTGTTTCTCTGGATGACCTGTTTGGCAGAATTCAGCAAGGCAATATGAAGGAGTTAAGTGTTATCGTTAAAGCAGATGTACAGGGTACTGCCGAAGCGGTTAAGGCTTCTCTTGAAAAACTGACCAATGAAGAAGTACGCGTACGCGTAATTCACAGCGGTGTCGGCGGTATCAATGAAAGTGACGTTATGCTCGCAAGCGCGGGAGGAGCCATCATTGTCGGCTTTAATGTCCGTCCCGATGCCAACGCCAAGGCAAATGCCGAGCGTGACAGTGTGGATATCCGCACCTATCGTGTTATTTACGACTGCATCGAGGAAATCGAAGCCGCGATGAAGGGTATGCTGGCTCCCAAGTTTAAAGAAGTTGTATTGGGTATGGCAGAAGTTCGTCAGACCTTCAAGGCAAGCGGTGTCGGCACGATTGCGGGTTGCTATGTCCGTTCCGGTAAGATTACCAGAAGTGCCTCGGTTCGTCTGTTGCGCGACAATATTGTTATTTTTGAAGGCGCTCTTTCCTCTCTTAAGAGATTTAAGGACGATGCCAAAGAGGTCGTTACCGGATATGAATGTGGTGTGACCATCGAAAATTATAATGACATTAAAGAAGGCGACTACATTGAAGCCTACGAAATGCAAGAGATAAAAGACTAAAAGAAACGGGTGATTTTATGGCACACAGAATGGGTCGTGTGAATGAAGAAATCCGCAAGGAATTGGCGCGTTTGTTGCCGACGGTCAAAGACCCCAGAGTACCCTCGTTTATTTCTGTCACAGAGGTGCAAACTGCCCCTGACCTCAAAACTGCCAAAGTATTTATCAGTGCGATGACAGGGGAGGAAAAGGAGATTTTAAAGGGACTCAAAAGCAGCGGCGGCTATTTGCGCGGTGCCCTTGCAAAAAATCTGAAACTGCGCTATACGCCGGAACTTACCTTTGTGATGGATGATTCTATCAAAGAGGGGCTCAAAATCAATCAGATTTTAGCGGATATCGCAAGTAAAGAGGATAAACAATGAGTACTTTACAACAAATCTGCACCGCTTTGCGCGAGTTGGAGGAGTGTACCATTTTGATGCACCGCCGTCCCGATGGAGATACTGTCGGTTCGGCGGCGGCATTAGGGTTGGCACTTAAAAAACTGGGAAAGCGGGTGCAGTATGCCTGTGACGATGTGATTACCCCCCGCTATGCCGACCTGCTCGGCGGAGAAACGCATTTTGAAACGCCGAAAGGAAAGTTGATTGCGGTGGATATTGCATCGCCCGAACTTGCCGGACGGTTTGCCGAGTATGCACAAAATGCCGATATTGTTATCGCCCATCACGAAAGCAACACCGGTTACGGTGTGCTGAATTTGGTGCGCCCCGAAGCTGCCGCCGCAGGAGAAATTATGTATGATGTGGTGCGGCAACTGGTGGAGGTGGAAGGAGAAATCGCCAAAGCACTCTATGTTGCAATTGCAACGGATACGGGATGCTTTTTGCACGGTTCCACCACTGCACAGACACATCGTGTAGCGGCGGCACTAATGGAGGCGGAAAACTTTGATTTTCGTCCCGTCAACCGCGCCTTGTTTGTGGTAAAAAGTCGCGCTTCTATGCTGATTCGTTCTCGGATTCTTGACACACTTGAACTGTTTTCCGACGGAAAGTTGGCAGTGCTCTCCTTAAGCGAGCAGATGATTTTGGAGTGCGGTGCAAGCGAGGATGATCTGGAGAATATTGCCGCCATCGGTATGCAGATGGAAGGCGTGCTTGCCGCGGCAACACTGCGCCAGATGGGAGAAAATGAGTACAAGGTATCCTTGCGTTCAACAGGAAGGGTCAATGCCTCGGCAGTTTGTGCGGGATTTGGCGGCGGCGGTCATAAAATGGCGGCAGGTTGTTCGCTATATGGCACCGAACAAGAGTGCCGAAAAATGATTTCGGCGGCAATGCTGGAGGAACTTTTATGAAAGACGGGCTCATCCTGATTGATAAACCCGAGGGGATAACATCGTTTGTAGCGGTGGCGGTAGTGCGCAGAGCCTTGGGCGTCAAGCATTGTGGGCACACAGGCACGCTTGACCCGATGGCAACGGGATTACTCCCTGTACTGACAGGAAATGCCACCAAACTGTCTTCTTTTCTGCTGGAAGGGGACAAGTGTTATGAGGCAACGCTCAAATTCGGAGAAAACACCGATAGTTATGATATTACCGGTCAGGTCACCGAAAGTGGCGGGCGTATACCCACTTTGGAGGAGTTGAAGGCGGTGTTGCCCGACTTTGTCGGCAAACAGATGCAGATTCCACCGATGTTTTCCGCCCTTAAGCGTGACGGAGTAGCACTTTATAAACTGGCAAGGCAGGGCAAAAGCATTGACCTACCCCCCAGAGAAATTGAAATTTACTCTCTAAAACTGCTGGAATATAACGACGGGGTGGCGCGACTGGCGGTGCATTGTTCCAAGGGAACATACATCCGCTCCTTGTGCAAAGATATAGCGCAAGCCCTTGGTACATATGGCTGTATGTCTGCACTCAGAAGGACAGTTACTTGCGGGTTTTCCATTGAAAATGCCGTCGCACTGGACAAAGCAGAGCAAAAACTTAAAAACGGAGAAACGGATATATTACTGCCTGTACAACAGGCGCTTTCTTTGAAAGAGTATCGACCGCCTGCCTTTTTTGCAAGATTGCTTTTCAACGGCTGTGCTGTCGATATTAAAAAATTAAAAGGATGTCCTGAGGAGATGTGTTGGGTTTATGACGAGCAAACTTTGCTTGGTATTGGGCAAGCGCAAGCCGACGGCACCTTTAAAATTATAACGCATTTAAGGTAATAATTATGAGGCGGTTTATAATGGCGTTGGGGATGTTTGACGGGGTGCACAGAGGGCACGCTTTGCTTGTCAAAACAGCATCCGAAATGGCGCAACAACTGAATATGGATACTGCCGCGTTTACGTTTGCCGACCATCCGCAAGAATTTCTTGGGGGAAAAAAGGTCGGACTCATTTGCACGCTTGCAGAGCGGGAGAGCCTGCTGAAAGCGGCAGGCGCGGATGTGGTAGTGGTGGAAAATTTTGCGGATGTGCGCGATTTTTCGCCACAGGAATTCGTGGATTTTTTGGTAAAAAAATACCATGTCGGCGGACTGGTCTGCGGAAAGGATTTCAGATTTGCAAAAGGCGGAGCGGGAGATAGCAAAACTCTCGAAACCCTTTGCAAATCAAAGGGTCTGGAGTTTAAAGAAGTTGAGTTTGTGGTGGACGGAGCAGGGGAAAAAATCTCCTCCCGCCGCATCAGAGAGATGCTGGAAAATGCGCAAATGCAACAAGTATCGCGAGCACTGGGGCGGCCCTTTTCTTTTGAGGGAGAGGTGTTGCACGGTAAAGGATTGGCGCGCAAGTGGCAAACGCCGACCATCAATCAGGTATTGCCCCGCGAGGTGACGCCGATTGCAAAGGGCGTATATCAAAGCCGTGTGTATGTGGACGGAAAAATGTATGCCGCCGTTACCAATATCGGCAATCGTCCCACCTTTGATGATGGGGATTTTATCAATGCCGAAACCCATATTTTAGAAGGGTCTTTTTCCGATATAGAATGGGCAAGGGTGGAACTGATGCATTTTATCCGTCCCGAACAGAAGTTTGAAAACGAAAAAGATTTGCAAAAGCAAATCAAAAGAGATATAGCGGTTGTAAAAGAAATGAGGTGAGTCGAGTGAAAAGAATCGTGGCAATTTTGCTGATGTGTATGGTCGTATGTGCAGGATGTGCGCCCAAGGAGGACACGGTTGTTTTGTTTGGCTCCGAGGACGGTGGCGGAAGCGGCTACGGAGTCGGTAAGCAGAGCGTTATGCACTTGAGCGACTTTTACAGCATAACCCGCGGTTCTATGCGCGACAATAATCTTTTGATGCTTGGCAGTCCCTCCTATTCTTTAGGTAGTAGTGACACCTATCCGCTGGCGGACGGCTCACAGGTGGTGTTGACCTATAATACATTGGGGGCACTCAGTGAAACACTTTATACCGATTTTGAAAGCGGGAAAAGTTACGATTTGTTCAATTATTTTATTTCTATCGGTGTATTGCAAGGTACCATCGAGCCGAGTACCAAACCGACGGTGCCCGACACCAATCCGAAACCTGACACCGATGCAAACCAAGAATCAATCGGTAATGCAGTCTTTTCCTTGCAAACCTATAAAAAAGAAGATATTGACGGGAAGCTCAGTTTGTATTTAGACCGAAATACCGTTTTGACGACCATTGGCGCCCCCAACTCGTTTGGCGCGCGTCAATATAAAAAAGATTCTTATATAATTGACTGCTATAATTTAAATGACGGCAGTGTTTTGATGCTGGATTATGGGTATGACAGAAAGAATCTCCGCAGTGCCGCCATCCGCGGAACTGACGGGATTACCTCGGGATATCTGGGCGCCTGGAGTGTACAAAATAAGCCTGCTGATTTTGTGCGCAAAACGGTAAAACTCAATCAAATCACGGCGCTCAAAAAAGGAAGCAGTGCCACGACAGTGTATGAGGCGCTGGGTGAGCCGGCATGGTTTGAGGGCAAAGCGGCAAATTACAAAGATGCCTTTTTGCTGGACGACGGCAGTACGGTTTATCTGAGTTATACCGACGCTCATTCCAAACTCATCTCTGCCCAACAAATTACCGCACAAGGAAAGATGCTGCAGGTGACCTTACAATGAAAAAAAGATGGATTTTTTTCTTAGTGGCTTTGCTTTGCTGTGTGGTGGCGGCAGGATGCGAAAAAAGCGGGGAACTCGAACTTTTTGTTCTGCCGCAAGAAAAGGTGCGGGAAAATATGTCCCCCTCAACC
>JAZRAZ010000211.1:0-8224 GCA_045634825.1 Eubacteriales bacterium
CCTGTCATTTTTTTAAAAAACCCCCCCCCGCAGAGCCCGCTTGCTTTGGAAAACCGTTATTTATTTAACGGAAGCGTACATAAAGTACTTGTAGCCGAGGGGGCTGGAGAAGAAGCCATCCAGTTTTTCAGAACACATAAAGATGTCTGTGTAGTAGTAAACAGGAATGATGGCGCCGGTGGACATCAGAATGTCCTCAGCCTCGTGCATCAGAGCAAATCTCTTGGCAGGATCGGTTTCCGCCTTGATGTCTGCAATACACTTGTCATAAGACTCAGCCCAGGTCAGACCGTCCTTACCATTGTAGGAGTAGCCTGCATAATCCTTATGAGCGTCTTTACCAAACTGGGTGTCGTTGTTACCGGAAGAGGTAATCCACATATCCAGGAAGGAAATCGGGTCATTGTAGTCGCCCAGCCAGCCGTTACGAGCAACGCTGTACTCGCCGTTCTTTCTGGTGTTCAGGAAGGTAGCCCATTCCTGAGTTTCGATGGTGGTGGTGATACCGTAGGTACCCCATACCTGTTGCAGATACTCAGCCAGTGCTTCGTGTCCTGTACCTTCATTGGTGATGTAGGTCAAGGAGGGGAAGCCGCTTACTTTACCGTCAGCAACGGTGAATTTCTTGGAAGAATCAGCAACCTCTTTAAGCAGTTTGAGGGCTTCGTCACAGTTTGCCTTGTAATCCTCGGCGGCAACGCTGAAGTAACCCTTACCGTCACCGTTGGGGCCGTTCTTGGAGATGTATTCGGTGCCGTCGGGCTCAGTCAGACCCATAGCAACGAAACCTGCTGCGGGAACCTGACCTGCCTGGCCGATTTCTTCGACAACATAATTTCTGTCGATCATCAGGCTCAAAGCGGTACGAATCTTAACTTTTTCGGGTTCGGTGAAGTCTTTGAGGGCTTCATCGTTAACATTCATAGATACATAGTATGTACCCAACTGACCTTCAACGAAGTACTCGTTGGGATATTCAGCGGACAGAGTTTTGATTTCGTTGGTGGGAACGGAATCAATGAACAGGTAAGAACCGTTCTTGTAGTTTGCAAGCAAGGATGTATCATCATCGTTGAATGCAAATGTCAAGGTGTCGGAAACAACCTTGTCAGCATCAAAGTAGTTTTCGTTCTTCTCGAGAACGAGTTCGCTTTGAGTGAAGGATTTTACTTTGTAAGCACCGTTGGTGATGTAGGTTTCTACCTTGGTAGCCCAAGCATCGCCATTGGCTTCGATGGTATCCTTCTTAACAGGCATATAGGTGGGGAATGCACACAGTTCATAGAAGTAGGGCAAATCAACAGTCAGAACAACTTTGAGTTCTTTGCCGTCTTCAGAAGCGGTAACATTCAGTTTTGCATCGGGGTTGGTACGCTTGCCTTCGTCGTCAGCGGCGGAAACTTCGGCATAACCGTCGATACCGTCGAACATATAACCGTAGTCAGCACCGGTGAGGGGGTCTGCGGCTCTGTTCCAAGCATAAACGAAGTCGTGGGCAGTCAGGTCACTACCGTCGCTCCACTTCAGACCGTCGCGCAGTTTGAAGGTATAAGCAACTTTACCGTCTGCCAATTTTTCTGCCTTGGGCAGTTCTGCGGCACACTGGGGAACCAGTTCCAATTTGCCGTCAATTTTCTCATATCCAACCAGACCACTAAAGGTGTGGATGATATAAGTAGCACCATCTACTGCGGAGTTCAGCGCAGGATCGATGGTATCCGGATAAGCGCCGACATTCAACACCATACCGGACGATTGATTACATGCTGTCAAAGACACCATGCAGCTGAGAATCATTACTACAACGAGTAACATACTCAATGTCTTTTTCATGTGTTTTTCCTCCTAATTTATATTTTAATAAAGGGGTCACATCTCCCCTAAATTACGAGATTGGGTTATTAAATATGGTGACAGGCTACGCTGTGACCGGGTTGTACCTCTTTGAGTTCCGGCATACGCTCGGCGCACTCTGCCGTGGCTCTCGGGCAACGGGTGCGGAAAGGACAGCCGCTGGGCATATGCAACGGACTGGGCACATCGCCCTCCAGATGCACGCGCTCATTGGCACGGGCAATCTTGGGGTCGGGCACCGGCACTGCCGACAGCAGTGAAATGGTATAGGGATGAATCGGATGGTGATACAGTTCATTGGACGGTCCGATTTCAATAAGTTTCCCAAGATACATTACGGCAATACGGGTGGAAATATGCTTGACGACCAACAAATCGTGTGCAATAAACAGATAAGTCAGTCCCAGTTTCTCCTGCAAATCCTCAAACATATTGATAACCTGTGCCTGAATGGAAACATCCAGTGCGGAAACAGGTTCGTCACAAATGATAAACTTGGGGTCAACCGCAAGGGAGCGGGCAATACCGATTCTCTGACGCTGACCGCCGGAAAACTCGTGCGCATAGCGGGTGGCGTGTTCACTGGAAAGTCCGACCAGACTCATCAGATGTCTGATACGCTCGTCGCGCTCGGCTCTGTTTTTGCAAAGGTGATGAATGTCCAGCGATTCACCGATAATGTCAGAAACCGTCATTCTCGGGTCAAGGGATGAATAGGGGTCTTGGAACACCATCTGGGCTTGTTTACGGAACTCGCTTACGGCTTTTTTGCCTTCAATCTTCTGTCCGTCAAACCAGACTTCACCTGCGGTAGGTTTGTAGAGTTGCAAAATGGAACGGCCAACCGTTGTTTTACCGCAACCCGACTCACCAACCAGTCCCAACGTTTCCCCTTCTTTGATTTCAAAGGAAACATCGTCTACCGCTTTGAGTTTGAGACTTTTTAAAAAGCCTGTGGGTACATCAAAATATTGTTTTAAATTTTTAACTACGAGAAGATTTTTATCATTCATCTTTATACATCTCCTCTACTTGTTCTTTGGTCATTGCGCCGCTTTCAATAGCTTCTTTGAGATTGTACCAGCATCTTGAACGGTGGTTCTCGTTAATATCAATCTCGGTTGCCTTATGGGTCAGGCAGACTTTCATACAACGCTCACATCTGGGGGCAAAGGGGCATCCGTCGGGCATATTGAGTAAGTCCACAGGGCTGCCGCCGATGGGTTCCAGACGACTGTCGTCATCCGTTACGGTGGGGATGGAGCGCATCAGACCTTTGGTGTATTCGTGTTTGGGATTGTAGAAAATCTCGTCTGCGGTGCCGCGTTCGCACACTTCACCGGCATACATAACGATAACCTCGTCACACATTTCGGCAACAACACCAAGGTCGTGGGTAATCATAATGATTGCCATACCCATCTTCTTTTGCAGTTCTTTCATCAAGTCCAGAATCTGCGCCTGAATGGTAACGTCCAGTGCGGTGGTGGGTTCGTCTGCAATCAGAATGTCCGGTTCACAGGCAAGTGCCATCGCAATCATAACTCTCTGGCGCATACCGCCGGAAAATTCGTGGGGATACTGTTTGATACGTTTTTCGGGTTCGTTAACGCCAACCAGTTCCAACATTTCAATCGCGCGTGCGATTGCTTGTTCTTTATTACGATCGGTGTGCAGCATAATGGCTTCCACCAACTGATTACCGATGGTATAAACAGGGTTAAGAGAGGTCATGGGGTCTTGGAAGATAATTGAAATCTTATTACCGCGAATTTTCGCCATTTCCTCTTTGTTCTTACCAACCAGTTCCTCGCCGTGCAGTTTGACAGAACCGCCCACGATTTCACCGGGGTTTGCAAGAATTTGCAAAATGGAATATGCCGTTACACTCTTGCCCGAGCCCGACTCACCGACGATGCCCAGCACTTTTCCGGCATCCAAGGAAAAGGAAATGCCACCAACAGCCTTGACTTCGCCTGCGGGAGTAAAGAAAGAGGTACGCAAATCAGTTACTTTTAAAATTTCCATATAGCACCTCTACTTCTTTAGTTTCGGGTCAAAGGCATCGCGCAGACCGTCACCCAACAAGTTGAGCGACAAAACAATCAGGCAGATTGCCAATGCCGGCACCACCAGGCGCATCGGTTCGGTAAAGATAATACCTCTGGCTTCCGCACACAGAGAACCAAGGGAAGGCATCGGCTTGGATACACCCAGTCCCAAAAAGGACAAAAAGCTCTCGGTAAAGATAGCGGAAGGAATCTGAAGCGCGGTGGAAATAATGATAACGCTGATACAGTTGGGAATCATATGACGGCGAATAATGTGTCCGCCCTTGGCGCCAAGAGAACGCGCAGCAAGAACATAGTCCTGTTGTTTGATGGTCAGAATCTGACCGCGAATCAGGCGCGCCATACTTACCCAGTACAGCAATGCAAATACAATAAAAATGGAAATCATACCGATACCCAGTTTTTCAAGGAAGGTGCCCTCCAGCAGCGGCCCCAGCGTTTGCTTGAGCACAACGGAAAGCAGAATAATCATCAAAAGGTCCGGCAAGGAGTAGATGATATCAACAATACGCATCATAACCAGGTCGACCTTGCCGCCGTAGTAACCGGAAATCGAACCGTAGAGAATACCGATAATCAAAACAATGATGCTGGCAAACAAACCAACCGCCAGTGACACTCTGCCACCGTAAACCACGCGGATAAAGTAGTCACGACCAAGGTCGTCTGTCCCCAGAATGTGCGGAAAGATTTTTTCTCCTGCCGCGATACGCTCTTGCTCGGTTTTGCCATATTCAAAGGCACCCAGTGAGTTATAAGAAGAATCGCTGGCGCCTTGGGTAACACCAAGTTGTTGGTCATAGGTGTACGGATAAACCATCGGAATAAAGACTACCGCCAGAATGATGACCAGCAGGATAACCGAACAGGTCATCGCAACGGGGTTGCGGGAAAGACGTCTCATACCGTCTTTAAAGAAGGTGGTGGATTCTCTCATTCTCTCCTGCTGCGCTTTTTCTTCATCGGTGGCGCGCTCCCAAGAGGAGAGGTCCAGATGCAAAGAAAGAGGATTTTTCTTGAGTTTTTCTGTGTTTTTCATCAAAATGTCCCCCTTTCTTAAGATAAATCGACACGGGGGTCAAATACTTTGTAAAGAATATCTGACACCAATGTCATCACAATGACCAGTACCGCCAAAAAGATGGTGGTGCCCATAATCATCGGATAGTCACGATTGGTAATGCTGGAATAGAAGTAGTCACCAAGGCCGGGTACGGCAAAGATGCTTTCCACAACCAGAGAACCGGTCATAATGTATGCCACCATCGGTCCCACATAAGTGATAACGGGAGTGACGGCGTTGCGCAGGGCGTGTTTGAAAATAACCTTGGTGGGTGAAACGCCCTTGGCTCTGGCGGTACGGATATAGTCTTGTCCCAAAACATCCAGCATGCTGGAACGGGTCAGACGAGTGATATATGCCATCGGGTACAAGCTCAAAGAAATGATGGGCAGTACCAGTCCCAGTCCCGAGTTGCCGTTGGCAGGGAAAATGGGAATCCATACGCAGAACATAAGTAACAACAGCGTTGCAATAACAAAACTCGGCATCGCCACGCAAGCGGTGGAGGTGACCATAATGATTCGGTCGATAAATTTATTGTGATAAATCGCTGCCAGCGAGCCCAGCACCAAGCCAATCACAATGGCAAAGGCTGCCGCAATCAGACCAATCGGTCCGCTGACCGACAACCCTGTGAAAATCAGGTCGGTAACATTACGGCCTCTGAGTTTGATGGAAGGACCAAAGTCGAGTTTCACGGCATCACCAAGATAGGTGGTATACTGCTCAAACAGCGGCTTGTCCAATCCGTATTTCGCCTCCAGCGCCGCCGTTACGGCAGGACTGGGTGCCTTTTCCGACAAGAATGGTCCGCCGGGAATCGCCTTCATAACAAAAAATGTGATAGTGATGACAAGAAATATCGTAACAACTGCCAAAGCAAGTCGTTTCAAAATATAAAATGCCAGTTTCTGATCCAAAAGTTTCAACCCCTTGTAAAAATTTATTTCGATGAAAAAGGCCCTGCAAGAAGCAAGACCTTTGTTTTTTGCTCTTGACTTACACCTTTAGTCCTATAATATTAACATATAAAAAGGGCGAAGTCAAGAAAAACATACATTTGTATATGAGCGGCAGACATTTTGAGAAAATGTCTATAATATAATCAGTTGTTTGGGACTTTGGGTGATGTTGAGGCAACCCTCGTTTGTAACATACACCATATCCTCAATGCGCACGCCGAATTTGTTTTCAAGATAGATGCCGGGTTCCACCGTCATAATGGTGCCGGGGCGCAACACCGTTTCACAACGGGGGTTGAAGGCAGGGTCTTCGTGAATTTCGATGCCGACGCTGTGTCCCAGTCCGTGTCCGAAACACCCTTCGTAACCTGCAGAATAAATGATGTCACGGGCAACTTTGTCGATATCCTTGCAGACTTTGCCCGCTTGGATAGCATCAATGGAAGCCAGTTGCGCCTTGAGTACGGTGTCATACACTTTTCTCTGCTCGTCGCTGACACAACCGAGTGCTACGGTACGGGTCATATCACTGCGATAGCCTCCGACCACCGCACCGAAATCCATGGTGATAAAATCTCCGATTTCGACGAGTTTGTCGGTCGGCACGCCGTGGGGCAGAGAGGAATTTTTACCACTGACAACGATAAAGTCAAAACTGACGCCCTCACTGCCGAGTTTTCTCATATAAAACTCCATATCCAGCATAATCTCTTTTTCGCTTCTGCCGACCTCGATACGCTCTAAAATATAGGAGAAAGTGTCGTCGGTGAGTTGCTGGGCGGCGGAAATGAGAGAGAGTTCCTTTTCACTTTTGACCGCGCGCATATCCCGCAATAATTTATCCATTCTGTTATCCTTTGAAACCTCAATTCCCTCAAAGGTTTCGCAGTAATGCGCCAGCGTGGAAACGCTTACAACATCGGCTTCCAGATAAAGCGTTTTGACCCCGTTTTCTTTCAACAGTTCATAAATTTCTTTTTGAACATCGCCGGAGAGCAATACTTTACAGTTTTGCACCACCTCTTTTGCCTTTTCGATATATCGGAAATCAATGAGAAAATAACTTTCGTTTTTGGTGATGACCACCGTTCCTGCGCTGGAGTGAAACCCTGTCAGATAAAAACGACCGGGCTCGCTTGTGACCAGCAGGGCGCTGTTTTCCGCAAGGTTTTCCCTGATAGTTTGTATGCGTTTTAACATATTAAATCTCCTTTAAAACTTGTTTGACATATTCATAGGTTCGCTCTGCCGAGGATATGCTCAGACGCTCACGGGGAGAATGAATGTCCCACATCTGCGGTCCGATGGACACCGCATCCATTCCCTTTATTTTTTCCGAAAGCAGTCCACATTCCAGTCCTGCGTGAATAATCTCGATTTTGGGTTCTGCGCCGTACAGGCGTTGATAGACGGAACACATCGTGTCGCGCAAGGGCGAATTTTTGACATATTCCCACGCCGGATACTGTGCACCCACCGAAAAATCGGCACCGTATTTGGTGCTGATAAAGGCAAGACGGCGCAACAGTTCCTCTTTTTCACTGCCCAGTGACGAGCGCAGGGCAAAGGAAAGATGCAACGCATCGTTTTCCAGTTTCATTATGCCGAGATTGAGGGAAGTCTGCACCAATCCCTCAATGTCGGGGCTCCATTGTTGCACCCCGTCAGGCAGACGGCAAAGCATATTGACCGCGGCTCGACAGGAAAAAGAGTCATACCCCATCATCTGTGGTTCTATCAGTGTGACGGTGACACGCAAGTCGGGGTTTGCCTCATTTTGCCTTTCGGCAACAAAGGTGTTGGTCAAGGCTTGGGGGTCCCCCTCGGTACTGATGATTGCTTCACAGCGCGAGGGAATGACATTATCCTTTTGTCCCCCTGCCAGTTCTATCAGGCAAAGGTCATCAAACTGCAAGAGAAATTCGCCCATCAATTTATTGGCGTTGTATCTGCCTTTATGAATTTCGACTCCGCTGTGACCGCCTGCAAGACCGTCCACGACCACTTTATAGCAAGGCGCGCTGACGGCGGTGGGGATGAGTTCAATAGAAATATCGGCTCTGGCACCGCCCGCACAACCGACGGTGAGTACCCCCTCCTCCTCCGAGTCAATATTAATGAGCCGTTTGCCTTTCAGCCAATCCGCTGAAAGTCCTGCCGCACCAAACATTCCCGTTTCTTCGTCAACGGTAAAAAGTACCTCCAACGGCGGATGGGACAAGCCATTTTCCTCCAGCAGTGCAAGCCCCATCGCTACCGCAATTCCGTCGTCT
>JAZRAZ010000212.1:0-6592 GCA_045634825.1 Eubacteriales bacterium
TGTTTGAAATGATACGGAATTTTTACGGAAAGAAGTATCAGATAGTTGCCCTGTATGAATACATTAAAGATGCGGATGTCAATTTGTATGATTTATCCCCGTATGAGTGGGCATATGCTTTCAGATTTTTTAAATTGACTTTTACAACCTATTTTCACGGAACACTGGTTTCCTTGAGAAACGGAACTCCTGTTATATGTATCGCATTACAAACAGAGTTTTCAAAAAAACATACTCCTAAAACATTGGATGTTTTAACAAGATTGGGATTGGAAAATTGGTATTTTGAGTCTGATTATAAATCACTCAACATTGATTTAATCAAGCAAACAGCGGATGATTTTCTCCAAAATGATTATAAAAAGCAAATTTTGGCGGCTATGGACAACGAAGCAAAGTCATATACGCTGTTTAAGAAACATCTTGAAAATACAATAAAAAATATGGAGAGACAAAAATGATAAACGTAATAGGACTGGGATATATAGGACTGCCGACGGCGTTGATGCTGGCTTCTCACGGAGTGGAGGTAGTCGGTACCGATTATAATGCAGAACTGGTGGCAACGCTGACGGCGGGCAAGACGACCTTTGAAGAAAAAGGGCTGGACGAACTGTTTGCGGCGGCACTGGAAAAAGGCATTACTTTTTCTACGGAGTATCAGGTGACGGATACCTATATTGTGTCGGTGCCCACACCGTATGATGCCGTCAGCAAGAAAATTGACTGTTGCTATGTCAATGCTGCTGTTGAAACGGTAATGAAGGTGGCACCCAAAGGCGCAACCGTCGTCATTGAAAGCACGGTTTCTCCCGGTACCATTGATAAATTTGTTCGTCCCGTGATTGAGCAAAACGGCTTTGTGATTGGGCGGGATATTCACCTGGTGCACGCGCCTGAGCGCATTATTCCGGGGAATATGGTGTATGAACTGCTCCATAACAACCGCACCATCGGCGCCGATGATATTACCATCGGTGACAAAATCAAAAAACTGTACGCTTCCTTTTGTCAGGGCGAAATCGTGGTAACCGATATTAAAACGGCGGAAATGACCAAGGTGGTGGAAAACACCTTCCGCGCTGTCAATATTGCTTTTGCCAACGAACTTGCCAAAATCTGCCGTCACGACGGTATGGATGTGTATGAGATTATCAGAATCTGCAACATGCATCCCCGCGTCAATATCCTGCAACCCGGTCCGGGCGTGGGAGGGCACTGCATATCCGTTGACCCGTGGTTTTTGGTGGGGGACTATCCTTCACTGACCAAGGTGATTGGGGAGTCTATGAAAATCAATGAGTCTATGCCGGAATTTGTTTTGGCACGGATTGATACGATTATGAAAGAAAAGGGGATGAGTGATATTTCCCGTGTCGGTCTGTACGGACTGACTTATAAGGAAAATGTCGATGATTACCGTGAATCGCCCACCCTGCAACTTCTTGCGCGTCAATCGGGAGAACAGGAACCGCTGAAGGTATACGACCCCTTCATCAAAAAAGATATCGTAAAAAATCAGTATCACGATTTGGATGCCTTTTTAAATGATGTGGATTTGGTGGTTGTGATGGTCAAGCACGACCAGATCAAAGAAAATGCACACAAACTGGCAGACAAAATCGTGCTGGATTGTCAAAATATTTTGGATTTGCCCGAAGTGTATCATATTTAATCAAAAAACTGAGCAAATATTTGCTCAGTTTTTTGATTGTATTGTAATAAACCTCAATTTGTGGTATAATGATTTCATCTTTGATGAAATCAATGAATTGCACTTCGTGCATGATAAAAGGCAATTCATTAAAAAGTTGGTCACTGATTTAAAATAAACTTGAAAACTTGCTCCCAAGGAGGCTGATTTTATGAAAAAATATTTAAGATGGGTGTTGCTTGTTTTGATACTCGCACTATTGTGCAGTTGTGCCCCTGCTGCACCGGCAGAGCCTTCCGCACCCGAGCAACCCGAAAAACCCGCTGAAAGCGCTCCGCAGACAGAGCAGGAGCCGGTGGCAGACAATCTTTTGCTGGACAAAAATGCCGGAGCAAACGACTCGGTGTTGCCGCGCGGCGTGGATGAAAAGAGCGCGTGGCTCAAAGAACTGGAGCAACAAGAACTGATTATGTACTATACCGCGCAAAGCGACGCATTTCATTATACTGTTGGCAAAAGCAAGGTCAGTGAAACGGCGTGGTTTCAGAATTTGGCGGAAAAGTATGATATCCACCTGCGTGTCATTCGCAAAGACCCGCGCTCCTCTTTGGCGGCACAGCGACTGGCACTGCTGAGTAGTGCACAACTCGATATTTTGTCCTTTACCCCCGCGCAACTCCCCTATGCCGCGAATATGACGGCGGACGCCACCGATTTGATGGCTTCGCTTAAAGTAACCAAAACCGATTTTCTCAACCAGAGTATTCTGACCTATGGCGGTGCGGGCAACCGATTTTTTACCCCTGTCGGTGTCGCAAGAAATCTTTGGTATACCACGGGCGCATCTTCTAATCCGCGCACACTTGCCAAAAGCGGTATGTGGACACTGCGCGCCTTTACCAACTTTGTGTCCGAGCGCACTAAAACAGAGGGGGACAATGTTACTGTCTATGGCTATGAAAGCCACGACTTTGCCGATTTTATGACGGCACTGGGCACCCCGATGATTGATTATAATACTCATTTTGTCAGCAATCCTGACACTGCTAAAGATAATTTGAAGACACTGCAACAACTCAATCTCCAAAAAGGGCATTACTATAATGGCCAGCCAAAAAGTCAGGCAAGCGCTCCTGCACTGACCCAAGGCACGCTTGCCATGCGCTATGGGCAGACACCGTTTGTGGCTGATGCCGAAAAATATCCTGCATTTGATTGGGCGCCCTTGCCTGCACCTGAGCATCAAAAAGGCGCACTGAGTGCCTGTGCGCCGATACTGGCGTTGCCCAAAGAGGGCGGGAAAAACCGTGCCTCTCTTTGCGCCGCACTGCTTTGGAGCGCGCGGTTTGCCGATGCCAACCACGATTTACTGCGCTTTACCTATGGAATGAATTTTGAGAGTTGGACTGAGTACTATCACGCCACCAATAAACAACTTCAAATCGTATATGCCGATGAAAGTAATGCTTTGCTTCTGCGCCGTCTGCTCAGCGCCCCCACCTTTGAGGAGGATGAATACAAAGCACTGAAAGACAGTGCAAAGCAGTACTGTATTAACGCCAACGAGCGTCTTGCCAATGACAGATAGAGAGTATATGGGATTGGCACTGGAGCAGGCGCGCCTTGCCTATGAGTTGGGGGAGGTGCCGGTGGGTGCCGTGATAGTGCAAAACGATAAAGTGATTGCTTGTGGCTACAACCGTCGGGAGATGGATAAAAATGCCCTTGCCCACGCCGAGCATATTGCCGTGGATAATGCCTGTAAGGCACTGGGCGGTTGGCGGTTGCCGAATTGTACGCTGTATGTAACGCTGGAGCCTTGCCTGATGTGTAGTGGTGCCATCCTGCACGCGCGGATTGATAGGGTGGTCTACGGCGTGCGCGACGAAAAAAGCGGCGCGATGGGCTCGGTACTGAATGTAAACGATTTGCCTCTCAATCATAAAATTGAGATTACTGAGGGCGTTTGCGCCGAGGAATGTAAGAAAATATTGCAGGATTTTTTCAAAGAACTGCGAAACAAAAAGAAAGAGAAAAAGTAAATGGTATGTTGTTTTACGGGGCATCGGACTTTGCCCAAAGAGGACGTTTATCAAATTAAAAGCCGACTGCACCAAACGATTGAATATTTGATAGAACAAGGTGTCAGCGAGTTTCGCACCGGTGGCGCCATTGGGTTTGATACTATGGCGGCATTTGCGGTGCTGAAGTTAAAGGAAAAATATCCGCATATTTCGCTGGTGCTGATGCTTCCCTGCAAGGACCAGGACAAAGGCTGGACTGACCTGCAAAAACGCTGTTATAAAGAAATCATAAAGTGCGCCGACCAGGTCAACATCTTATCCGAACATTATTATCGGGGTTGTATGTTTGTCCGCAACCGTGCACTTGTAGACGGAAGCGACTACTGTGTGGCTTATCTCACCCAAGCAAAAGGCGGCACACAAATGACGGTGAACTATGCCCAAAGAAAAAACCTGAAAATCATCAATTTAGGTGAGTAATTCAAAATGCCCTGCATTTGCAGGGCATTTTTTGAAAATTTTTCAAAAAAGTGTAACCGTTTTGTTGTTTTAAATTCTTTTTATAGTAGAAGTACTTTTAAGGGAGATATATTATGTTGCTGTTTTATATGTCCTTGGCGGAAACAGAGCAACACTGTTCCGTCATCGAAGAAATTTATCACCGCTATCAAGGGCTGATGTATCACACGGCACTCGGCATACTGCACGATGAAACGCTGGCAGAAGATGCGGTGCACGAAACGATGCTTTGTCTGATTGAGTGGAGCCGTAGCCACGAAATGAACGATGCGACGCAAATGAAGGGGCTGGTTTACCTGATTGCCCGTCAGCGCGCTTTGCGCCTGTTAAAACAACATCGTCGCGCTGTCAGTCTGGAGCAACTGCAAGGATATGAACCTGTCGATTTTGCCGCCTACGAGGCAATCGAGGTGGGCCCGATGCTTTCGGCACTGGGACGCTTGAAGGCGGAATATCGGGAGATACTGCAACTGCATTATCTGCAGGAACTGTCTATGAAGGAAATCGCGCAGATACTGGGTATCCGGTTATCTGCCGCCAAACAACGCCTGCACCGCGCCCGTCAGGCAATCCAAAAAGAAGTGGAGGTGTATTCTTATGACGAATGAACAACAACGCCTGCTCCGTCAGGCACTGCATATTTACTATGATGCACAGGTGGTGCCCTCTGTGTCGGAATATACGGAGGTTGCATTTTCCCCTCGTCATCAGCGCCGAATGAACCGCCTGCTAAAGCGTTTTTCCGTCACCACGCCCCATATGAAAGGAGGAGTGTTTATGAGAAAAGCCTTTTTAGTTCCGATTACCATAGTTGTCATTTTGGTAATGGGGATTAGTGTTGTGATGACCTCTCAATATTTTGCCCCTATCCAAATTGCCGCGCAACCCCAACAACTTGCGGCTGCCGTACTTCCCACAAGACTTTCCTATCCGTCATACGACGGAGCATCCTATGGCGATTATGCTACTGCCTATGATTTATGGAAGCGCGAGCAACAAGAGCGCGTCTCTATGCAAAGCGGTATTGCACAACCCACTCTGTTTCTGCGCCAAAGCGTGCGTGAAATGCTCTCTGCCGGAGGGAATGACAATGTTGCCTATTCCCCGATGAATCTCTATATGGCACTTTCCCTGTTGGCTGAAACCACCGATGGTGAAAGCCGCGAGCAAATTTTAAACCTTTTGGGAACAGAGGATATAGAAGCATTACGCGAGCAAAGCAATCGGCTTTGGCAGGCAAACTACCGTGACGACGGATATGTTTCCACCGTGCTTTCCAATGCACTGTTTTTAAATGATAAAATGTCTTATAAAGAATCGACCTTGGAAAATGCTGCCAAGTATTATTATGCCGACATATTTGGTGGCAAAATGGGTGAGGACGGGTACGACATACAAATCCAGAACTGGCTCAACGAAAAAACCAAAGGACTGCTGTCAGACAATATAGCATCACTGAAAACCAGTCCGGGCACCGTTATGATGTTGTTTTCCACTCTGTATTTTCAGTCTAAGTGGAGCGGGGGGTTCTCGGAATATGCTAACACCCGAGATGTTTTTCATACCAAAAATGGTGACAAAACCGTTGAATTTATGCACCAAACAAGTAAGATGGATTATTACTGGGACGACAATTTTTCCGCCGTGCGCCTTCCCTTTTCCGAGGGCGGCAGTATGTGGCTGATGTTGCCGGATGAAGATGTTGACGTTGCCACCGTGGCAGCAGACGAAAATCTGCTCGACCCCGTCTTTTCTGCCGGCTCCGCGCAGTCATTGTACCCAATGTGGCCACCTGAAGAAGAACAGGAGCCGCAAACCGAGGTCATTCTGTCGATGCCGAAGTTTGACTTTACCTATAGTAACAATTTGATTGAATCAATGCAAAAACTCGGCGTCACCGATGTATTTAACAGGGAAAAAGCCGACTTTTCCGCCCTGACCGGCAAAAAAGACGACAGTTATATTACAAAAGCCCGTCAGGATGTGCGGATAAAGGTCGATGAGGAAGGTTGCTCCGCCGTAGCGTTCACAATGATGAATGCCGAAATGGGTGCTGCCAACCTCTTTGAAAAACCCGAGCGAGTCATTTTCACGCTGGACCGCCCCTTTATCTTTGTAATTGCCTCGGATACCGATATGCCACTGTTTACGGGAATCGTGCAAAACCCATAAAATCTACTTTGAAAGTTATAACAAACGAAGACTGCTTTTTTGCTAAAGCAGTCTTCGTTTTCTTTGAAATGCAGTGAAGTTAAAAAATAAAAAAATTTTTTAAAAAAGTGTAACCGTTTTGCCAAGTTAAATGCTTTATATAATAGAAGGTATTTACAATGTCGGAAATTCTAACGTATACCAAGTAATTGGATAAGGAGGGTTATTTATGAAGAAAAAAATT
>JAZRAZ010000213.1:0-3055 GCA_045634825.1 Eubacteriales bacterium
ACCGCTTGGCCTCCGACTTCTGTGTTGTCACAATCCATTTTCTCCTTTTCCGTGTAATTTTCCGGTGCTTTGCAAATCGGGCAACAAGTATGCCATTCGCCTCCGTAATCTTCATAAGAAAAAAAGCGGCGCAGCGGCAAAACAAACAACCCTTCACAATTATTGCAGTAATACATAGTTCTCCTGTCCGTTTTATGTCCCACTTCATATGCTAAAATAATGTAAATGGAAAATTTAACCACTTTTTGTTGTATGTTCACATTATACTACTACTTTTTGTTGTTGTCAACTACTTTTTTTAGTATTTTCTTGACATTTTACGCTAAATAGTAGTAAAATGTGAGCAGGGGGTGGTTCATTCTATGTTTACCACGAGATTGAAAGAACTCAGGGCGCAAAATGCGCTGAGTCAAAAAGCACTTGCCGAACAGTTGCAAGTTAGTCAACAAACGGTAGGAAAATGGGAAGCAGGCGGTGCTACGCCCAATCCCGATATGTTGTCGCACATAGCAGATATATTTAAGGTCAGTGTTGACTATCTGCTGGGGCGCAGTGAGAGAGTATACGATGATACCGCGCTGAAGTTTGCACTTTTTGGCGGTGATGTAGATGATAAAACATTGGAAGAGGTCAAACGATTTGCAGAATACGCAAAACTACAACAGAACAAAAAATGAGCCCTATTCCACCGCTTCTCTTTATGAATTGGCGGCAAAAAGAGGGGTCCCCGTGTATGCATTTCCCTTGGAGCATACCCCTTCCCTCAGCATAATGGATGAAAAAGGAAAATGCACCGTAGGGATACGCCCTGATTTAAAGGGGTGCTTGGAACATGTATGTCTGGGGCATGAAATGGGGCATTGTGTCACCGGCTCATTTTACAGGATAACAACTTCGGCTGCCGTGCGCGGAAAAAGCGAATATAAGGCAGATAAATGGGCAATTTATCATTTGATACCACCAAAAGCATTGGAGAATGCCCTAAAACAAGGTCTGCACCATCCTTACGAACTTGCCGAACACTTTAATGTCACCGAAGACTTTATGCTCAAGGCACTTGATTTTTATGCTTGTGTTCGCCCTTTTGAATAATAAAGCGGAAACAACTTGTTTGTTTCCGCTTTATATATACTCGGCTGGCGGCGGTTCGGGGCACCCCAAAATGCCAAAAGCATTTTAGGGGAAAGGGAGGAAGTGCATCGGCTCCTGCCGTTAAGCCTTGTTATCTCTACAAGGCTTTGGCAGCTGAGACGATGAGGCAGACGACCCCGCCGCCCTTCCGGTTGTCCGTTAACGGCAAAGAAGTCCATCTTCTTTATGAAGATGGACTTCTTTCCTTATAAAATTTTCAGTTATACGAGCTGAATGATCGCCATTTCCGCGGCGTCACCGACGCGGGGGCCTTTCTTCAGAATACGTGTATATCCGCCGTTGCGGTCAGCATACTTGGGAGCAATCTCGGTAAAGAGTTTGTTGACAACATCCTCTTTGGTGATGTAGCTCAAAGCCTGTCTTTTAGTATGCAGAGTATTCTTTTTGCCCAGGGTGATCATCTTTTCTGCTACGCGGCGAACATCTTTCGCTCTGGTAACAGTTGTCTCAATAGAACCGTTTTCCAGTAAATAGGTAACCAAACCTCTCATCATTGCTTTTCTGTGAGCGGTAGGTCTGCCCAACTTTCTGTAAGTTGCCATGAGTATCCCCTCCTTAGTCTTCTTCTTTCTTGAGTGTCAGTCCGAGAGATGCCATCTTGCCGACAACTTCGTCAAGCGACTTTCTTCCCAAGTTTCTGACTTTCATCATATCGTCCTCGCTACGATTGGTCAAATCTTCAACCGTATTGATACCGGCGCGCTTGAGGCAGTTGAAGGAACGAACCGACAAATCGAGTTCCTCGATTGTCATTTCCAGTACCTTTTCTTTTCTGGTTTCTTCTTTTTCTACCATAATTTCGGCGTTCTTAGCACACTCGGACAGGTTGATAAACAAGCCCAGATGCTCATCCATAATTTTGGCAGCCAGAGAAACAGACTCGCTGGCATCAATCACACCGTTGGTCCAAACTTCCAGTGTGAGTTTATCAAAGTCGGTAATCTGACCAACACGGGTGTTGGTGATCGTATAGTTAACTTTGGTAACGGGAGAATAACTGCTGTCTACTGCCAGCAGACCAAGTTGACCCGCTACATATTCTTTGTTATTCTCGCTGACCACATAACCACGACCGTGGTCCATCACCAATTCCAGATTTAAGGTAGCATCCTCACCCAGTGTAGCAATAATATGCTCAGGATTGAGAATCTCGACATCACTGTCTGCCTTGATGTCACCGGCGGTAACAACACAAGGACCTTTTGCATCCAGATATACTGTTTTAGGACCGTCGCAGTTGAGTTTAGGAATGATTCCCTTAATATTGAGAACGATTTCGGTGACATCTTCTTTGACGCCCTCGAGTGTGGTAAACTCATGCGGTACATTATTGATTCTTGCCGCAACAACCGCGCAACCGGGCAAAGAGGAAAGCAAAATACGGCGCAGGGAATTTCCAAGCGTGGTACCGTAGCCTCTTTCCAAGGGTTCTACAACAAATTTGCCGTACTGACCTTTTTCTCCGGATACTTCAGCGGAAATATTCGGCTTTTCAATTTCGATCATGACATTACCCTCCTTATAAAGAACTTATTTCTATTTTCGACATTGTTCCAAAATATAAAACACTTAAGTTTATTTGGAGTACAACTCGACGATCAAATGCTCTTCGATCGGCAGGTCAATGTCTTCCTTCTGAGCAAGAGCGACAACCTTAGCAGTGGTGCCGTTGAGTTCCAGCCACTTAACGATAGCCTTTTTCTCATTGGCTGCCAGAACTGCCTTGATTTTCTCGGAGCTCAGACTGCCTTCCTTGACAGCAATTTCGTCGCCTACCTTGATAAGATAGGACGGAATATCAACTTTTTGACCGTTCACGGTAAAGTGACCGTGACGAACCAACTGTCTTGCCTCGGGACGAGACATTGCAAAGCCCAGACGATAAACAACGTTATCCAGTCTG
>JAZRAZ010000214.1:0-1433 GCA_045634825.1 Eubacteriales bacterium
TACGAGAATAGTCGCGCCAAAGTGTTTTAAGGTGTCCATTTGTTTATCTCCTTTGCTTTTCTGTGACTATATTATAGCATACCTATTGGAGATTGTCAAGGGGATTTTCAAAATATATTATATATAATTTCGGGATAAAAATAATATATAATATATTATTTGACTTTTGGAAGAAAAAAATGGTATATTATATACAATGTGAATTACGGCGCGTTGGCCCCGACAACGCGCCGCCAAAAAGAAAGGGCGGCTTACGCCGCCGCTCTGTTGTAGAATACCGACCCGCCGATGCTGATGGCGGCTTCCTGTGCGAGGGCTTCGGTTGCCCATGCGCCCCAGAACCACCAGCGACTGTCTGCAAGGCGGGCGACGATGTAGGGGTAGTGGTTGGCGTACTCGGGTGCGTTGTAAATCTTTTCGGTGGTGTCCATTGTTGTTATCTCCTTTGCTTTCTTTTATGTCTATATTATAGCAGATAATGTTGGGGCTGTCAAGAGGTTTTTTAAAATATATTATATATTATTTGGGCTATTAAATAAAAAAAGAGGGCTTGCGCCCTCGGTTTAGTCGCTTAATTTGGCATCAAACGGAAGTACCATCTTGGGGTTCCACATAATCGTGTACTGATAGGGGTTTACATACGAGGAGTAGATATCTTCTACGAGGTATGTCACATTGTCGGATAAGCCGATGATAGCCTTCTTATAAGTGCCGCCTTCTTCTTCAATTAGGATTTCGAGCTGATTGTCGGAAGTGTCGGCGGTGATGGAGATTTTGCCCTCGCACTGGAACAGAACCTCATTTGTAATGCAGTCAACGACGGTGACACGGCGGACGCAGTTGAAAGCATCGGCTTCTTTGGCGAGATTGTCACGCACGCGGTCGGCTTCATTGTAGCAACCAGTGCAGAGCAGAAGAGCGGTCAGAAGAGCGATAAGCAGAACGACGAGTTTGATGGGGGTTTTCATAGTTTTTATCTCCTTTTCTTTTGGTATCTTAATTATAGCATATTGGGGGTTGAATGTCAAGAGGTTTTTGAAATATATTTTTTGAGGGTAGAGAGGGCTTATGCCCTCTCGACCAAACGCAGGAAGTGTACCTTGATATATTCCATATGGTAGTCATCATCATAGGCTACGAAGTAGGTGTAGTCCTCGCCTGCTTCAAGCTCTTCAAGGAGCTCTGCCTTAATGCTTTCGGGGTTCACGCTGTTGTGAGTGCCGATTTCCCATATGGCTTCCTCTACGAGGTCAACCACGAGGTCGATGTCCTCGGTCGCGGTGGGGTGGATATCGCAGGGGGACTCTACGGAGTAGACAAGGCGGTTGGTGCGGGTGGTTTTCATAGTGGGTATCTCCTCTCTGTTTCTGTGTCTACATTATACAGCATAGCGAGGGCGTTGTCAATAGGTTTTTTGAAATATATTATATATA
>JAZRAZ010000215.1:0-1963 GCA_045634825.1 Eubacteriales bacterium
GTACACGCCCTTCTCGGTTTCTTGCTTTAAAAAGTCTACCATCACAGGACGGTCGGCAGCATAGGTTACCCCATACCACTTTGCCGTTGTGGTGAGCATATCAACGCTGCAGTTCTGAGCATCAATTTCATCCTGCACCAAAAACGGCAGGAAAAATTCTGCCTTCAGAGGATTTTCCGGAAGCGTTGTCTTAAGAAAACGCTCCAAGCCCTCACCCAGTGCATCAAAAATGGCGGGTGTAAATCCCCAACAGTTCATAGAAACCACGCTGTCTTCAGCAAGCGGTGTCCACTCATCATTTTCAAGATACTGAATCTGACCGTCATGGCGCTCAATGTGTGTGCGCTCTACTACATTGGTCAACTTGCCATTTTCTGTTTTGCAAATACCGCGGCTGACATAACCGTTTTCGGTAATGGTATTTTTGAGAATATAGCCTGCCATACAATAGTTTTTGTCTGTGGCGTTTTTAAGATACTCAGCAAGTTTCACAAAAGCATCTCTGCCATAAAAGTCATCGGAATTGATGACGGCGAAATTATCATTCACCACATTTCTGGCACACCATACCGCGTGTCCCGTTCCAAGCGGTTTTTCGCGACCCTCGGGTGCGGTAAACCCGTCGGGCAAATCCTCCATAGACTGAAATGCGTATTCTACTTTGATTTTCTTTTCTACGCGCTTTCCTACAGTTTCGCGGAAAATTTCAAGGTTTTCTTTTTTGATGATAAATACCACCTTGTCAAACCCTGCTTCAATCGCATCATAAATAGAATAATCTACGATAAATTCACCGTTTGCTCCTACAGGGTCGATTTGCTTGAGTCCGCCGTATCTGCTGCCCATACCGGCAGCCATAATTACCAGTGTCATTTTCTTATCTCCTTATTATTTATATTATTGAAGCAACTGACCAAACTCATTTTGGTAAAACTCAATTTTTGCCTGACAATATTCTTCGCTCTCTCCGCTCGTCAGAATATACAGTTTGACTTTCGGTTCTGTGCCCGAAGGACGAACAATAACGGTACAGCCATCCTCCATTGTAAAGTGCAGAATATCACTTTGGGGCAAGCCCGTCGGATAGGTGTTCTCCCCTTCAAAGTACTTTTCTGCCTTGAAGTCGCCTACTTTTTGTACCTTGATACCGCCGACAACGGTGGGTAAATCAGCACGAATATTGTTCATAATACGGTTCATATTTTCGGTCGGATTGTTGCCGCCGATGGTAACGGAAACCGTCTTCTCGCTGAAATAGCCGTACTCTTTATAAAGTGCTTCCAGTGCCTGCGGGAGCGTCATACCACGCTCTTTGTAATACATCGCCATCTGGGAGATGAGCATTGTGGCTACCACCGAGTCTTTATCTCTTACATAGGTGCCTTTGAGATAGCCGTAACTTTCCTCAAAGCCAAACATAAAGGTATATTTACCTGTCTTTTCAAAATCGGCAATATGTTCACCGATATACTTAAATCCTGTCAGACATTCAAAATAAGTAAGTCCCAACTTGTCGCAAATGGTCTTGGCAAGACGGGTAGAAACAATAGTAGTAACGACAGCAGGATTTGCGGGCAGTTTACCCGTTTCCTTGAGTCTCTTGGCAACAAAATCAACCAACAATGCACCGATTTGGTTGCCGTTGAGCAAGGTAATCTCCCCTGCTTTGTCCAGACAGCCCACACCGACACGGTCAGCATCGGGGTCAGTGGCAATAATGAGTTCCGCACCCACTGCCTTTGCCTTGGCAACACCCAGTGCAAAGCCGTCCTTTTCCTCGGGGTTGGGGGAGCGCAGAGTGGGGAAATTGCCGTCGGGAACCATCTGTTCCTCTACGGGATAAACATTGATATTCAGTGCCTTCATCACAGCGGGCACCAAACGATAGCCGGTACCGTGGAAAGCGGTGTAAACCACCTTAAGTGCCTTTGCCTGTTCGGAAAGGTCGCTCATATCCAGTTGT
>JAZRAZ010000216.1:0-1339 GCA_045634825.1 Eubacteriales bacterium
ATTAGTCCAAAGAGGCAATACAGCACCTTGATTGTCCCTGAACAAGTTACCGGAAAAGTCAACATAGGCAACTGCATCTGCTCCACTTGTATAAATGGGGAAGAACTTGGAGGGACCTGTGCTGTCTCCGTTATCAAATTGGAAAATATTTTCGCGAACGGTCATATTGGCAGCCACTGTCGCTGCTGTACTAAAGTAAAGGAAAGCGCGATTTTTGGATGTATAGAGATTGTCTGCTGCAGTGAAGTGGTTACCGGTCATAGTAAACACAACTTTACCCGCACCGGCTCCAAAACTTTCAAACTGGATTACGCCGCCATTAACAGTAGATTTCATACCGGCTGCATCATAAAACTTATTATCGATAATATCCATTTTGATGGCTTTGTCTTCATAACGGGTGTAACGAATGTGGTCCCATCTCATTTTTAAGAAAGCCATACTGTTATAGTCTGCAACAATACTGTTCTTAAATACAAATTCGGGTTTGGTCGCATATTCGCCATAAAAGTTTACTGCTTCATTGGCATAAGTCGGGACTTCGGGTTCTACATAGAAGGTATTGTGGTATTTTGCATCGCTGGTGCTGCCGCCGTTTGCGAATACGCAGTTATCTACCAGCAACTTGTTCATTACAAAGTTGTTGTAATTATCTGCGGTGGTATTCAGCCCTTCATAATCAAAGTAGCAGTTGTTGAGTTCCCAAGTTGTATGAACATGGTAGATACTATTGGTGAATGCCACATTACCGTCTGGAGTGGTCAACCCTTTTGCAAGGTAATTTTCAACCTTGATGTTAATATATTTGTCTTCTGCAGCCTCGGGTTGCAGACTTGCCTTCTCGGTGCCGGCAAAACCGTTCATCGTGATGTTGCTTCTGGCGGGGAAGGTGAACAGGTCGGTCAAAACACTTTCTTCGGTTTCAACAATGCTTCTGTCGTTATTCACTGCCTTAGCATCAGTCTTGTTGCCACGGGCATCATTTACAGGGTTTATACCTGCTTTGGCACCCAGCATATAAATGTTGAGCAGTTGGGCAGCAGTAGGTACTGCATCGCCTGCCAGAGAGGACAGGGTAGTAGCACCGTTAGCGCCGTATTTACCGGGGGCAAATACTGCAACAACTTCGCCTGTTACATTGTCGGGGTCGGCAGCCCAAGTGGCAGAATATGCTTCGATGACTGCGTTAAAATCAGCCATAGTTGCAAAGGCATTTTTGCCCCAGGTGAGCGTGTAGGTCTCACCATTGCCGGCATATTCATATGCAAAGGTTTCTCCATCAGCGGCAGGGGCGGTTGCCCATGCGGCATCAAAGAAAAACACATTGTCGGTCGGCTCG
>JAZRAZ010000217.1:0-1663 GCA_045634825.1 Eubacteriales bacterium
GTTATCAACAAAATACCGAACTGACTTTAAATGACTCTCACTCATCACCGTATTTTTAACCAGTGTTCCATCCAGGTCGCATAGAATCATAATGCCGTCAAAAATTCCCATACCTCTCTCCTAAAATCAAACAAAAGCAAAAAGAGAGGAAACCAGTCCTCTCTCTTTTTAATAAATTATTTGTCAAGATTATATCTTTTCTTAAATCTGTCAACACGGCCGCCGGTATCAACCAGTTTCTGTTTACCTGTAAAGAAAGGATGACATTTTGAACAAATTTCCACCTTGAGCTCGGGCTTGGTAGAACGAGTCTCAAAAGTTTCACCGCAAGCGCACTTAACGATGCACTTTTCATACTTCGGATGAAGTCCTTCTTTCATTTGTTTCACCTCTTCCTGTGTTTTTCTAACATAGCACAAATATTCTATCATATGAATTTTAAAAAAGCAAGAACTTTTTTAAGAAATTTCAATAACTTCGTTTAAATGGAAACTGTAAATGTACAATTTGTCCGCTTTTTTGCCTAAAATTTGTGCTAAAGCATAGCGATAAAGTTTCAGTTGCACTCCGTAACGGTCGATAAAATCCTGCGCCTTGGAAAGACGGTCACTCTTATAATCCACTATGCACAGTTGTCCGTTTTTTTCAAAGTAGCAGTCCAACACACCTTGCAGTAAAATCGGCTCCTGCTCCGTAATATCGGAATACAGACGGTTTGCCGGCATAGAAAAGAAAAAGCGTTTTTCTTTTTGTAACCGGTCGGCTGTAATCATATCCTGAAACAAAGGTGTAGCGACAAAATTATTGACAAGTTCTGCCGATACCAACTCTACTTCTCCCGATGTTAAAAAATTCTGCTCTATGAGTCGTTTTGATTCCTTTTCAAAACCGCCCGTCTCTGCCAACGCTCTAAAAACAGCAAACTGCATAAACTTATGGAGGGCATTGCCAACCACATTTCCTTCCACGCGTTTTTTTAGAAAGGAAGGTCGTTTTCTGCCAAAATACTCCGATATGATGGGTAATGCCTCAGGGTCTTTTTCACGCATACCCTTCACTTCCGATACACTGAGTTTTATCGGAAGACGGGTTTGTTCGGCGTACGGATACTTCGCACCGATAAGGTCAAAATCAAGGCTGAGATTATCCGTATTTGTTTTACCGAATTGTTGGAAGGTGCCGTTTTTAGAAATTTTATCGTATATTTTGGTTGTAAACTTTGCCACACCCTGACGCGCTTTGAAAGGCACCCCCAGCACCTGATACAACGGTGCAAGACCGTCAAAGCCCCTGAAAGCATACAAAAGCCACTTGAGTGCTGAAGGATGTTCGCTTAAAAATTCTGCGGGAGATGTACCATAATAAGCCTCTACCTCTTGTAGCAACTTAATAAATTCGTTTCGTTTTTGGGCGGTCACCAGATATAAATGTGTCTTGGGGCGGGTCAGCGCCACATAGAAAATACGCATCTCCTCACTAAGCGCTTCGCGCCGCATCAATTCCTTACTGAGTTTATAGGAAAGCGGTGCATATTCCGTAAACGCAGCATCATCACGCATCTTTACCGATGGACCCAATGTTCTGTGCGCAACGAAAGTGTCGGTATCCAAATCACGATATCCCTTTTCAAGATTGACAATAAAACAAACGGGATACTCCAGAC
>JAZRAZ010000218.1:0-1785 GCA_045634825.1 Eubacteriales bacterium
TTCGGCGAGACCCCCGAGCAGATGGTCGACCGCACGGGCTTCCATCCCGCAATCTGGGCAAATTGGCGGGACAAAATGAAAAGGAACGCCGAGGGCAGAGCCTAAAGCGAGGGCGGGCAACCGCCTTTTTCTTTTTGCCGTCAAATACGACAAATTGGAATAGACCCCGAAAAATTATATATTATATATTATATGAAAAATTGCGCCGAGCCACACAGAATATATTATATATTATCTGCATCCCGAAACCCAGAAAAATATATTATTTTTTTTTGAAAAAAAGGCTTGACAATGGCATAGTTATTTGCTATAATGTATACAGAACAAGAGAGGAGAACAAGGAAATGGAAAAGGCAATCTGGTTCGATATGGACGGAACAATCGCAGACCTCTACGGCGTGGAAGGTTGGCTCCCGATGCTCCGAGCCTACGATGCGAAGCCCTACGAAATGGCAAAGCCTCTTGTAAGAATGGCAAGCCTCGCCCGCATCCTGAACAGGCTCCAGAAGGAAGGTTATCAGATTGGAATAGTTAGTTGGCTGTCCAAGACCTCGACGAAGGAATACGACGAAGCCGTCGCAACGGCAAAAAGGGAATGGCTCAAAAAGCACCTTGCAAGCGTTCAGTTCAACGCAATCGACATTATCGCCTACGGAACACCGAAGCACGAAGGAAGGGACGGAATTCTGTTCGATGACGAAATGAAAAACAGGGTTGAATGGAAGGGCGAAGCCCACGACGAAAAAAGCATAATCGAAATACTGAAAGCCCTTTGAGGGCTTTTTGTAATAGTTGCCGACCACGACGGCGACACCCCGAAAAATTATATATAATATATTATCTGAAAAAATCCAAGAGCCAACACAGAATATATAATATACAATCTTAATCCCGAAATTGTATATAATATATTTTCAAAAAAGTATTGACTTCGTGCGCTCAATGCGTTATAATAGTATCAGAAAGAAACAAGGAGGACAAAAAAATGACTAAACTGTTCAAGGATGTAAAAGTTGGCGAGATGTTTATGGTAAAGGGTAGCACCCTGTTCGGTGTAAAGACCGCCACCAGAATCGAGCCCATCGAGGTCACTTCCGCCCACGGCTTCACAATGACATACACCGCTCGCGTCCGGTACTCCGGAATGCTCATCGCCGTAGGCGATAGCACCAAGGTCTATCCCATCGAGGGCTAAAAAGCCCTCAAAGGGTTAAAAAATATATTATTTTTTCCGAGCAAAAATGCTTGACAAGTGTCGAATAATCTGCTATAATAAAGCCAGAAAAAGACAAGGAGGACAGAAAAATGAAGGCAAGGAACGCAAAAGAGGAAAAAGTGCTCGAGATGGTACGCGAGGGCAAGACCCTGCGAGGCGAGGCGTTCGAACTGTGGTTCGAGATGGCGGTCCGCGAGCTCGAGGAAAAGGAGGCGAAATAAAGCAAAAAGTAATAATCCTCGACCTCGGTCGGTGGACCCCGAAAAAATAATATATAATATAATATACAATTTTTTCGCTCCAATAGCCGACAAAATGTAATAGCGCGGGCATCCCGAAATGCGCTCACGGGCTAAAAAATATATTATTTTTTCCGAGAAAAAACGCTTGACAACGGCGTAAAAGTATGCTATAATAAAGGCACAGAAAAGGAAAGAAACGAGGTACAAAAAAATGACAACTTCCACTCACCGCATCAATGTTCGCTCCATCCGCAAGCTCACCAACAACGACGGAATGACGCTCAAGAATGGCAAGACCGTCACCTATAAGAGCGGCTGGCAGGTAGC
>JAZRAZ010000219.1:0-3459 GCA_045634825.1 Eubacteriales bacterium
CCTAAGACCGCTTGGCCTCCGACTTGGATGTTCCTTTCTACCATATGGCGCTTCGTGGTTTAATACGTATTTCGGGACCTGCACTGAATTTGAGCGCTGAAACCGATGATGTGATTTTACGCTCGGCACAGTTTGGTGTTGGTTTGTATACGGTTCTTTCTTATGAATCATCCAGTAAATTAAAAGATACATCTTATAATTACTATTATTCAACCGAGTATTCTCTTCTTGGTGAGGATATGGCAAACGCTTATAAGCGGTTAAAGGTTGTTTATGACGCTATCGGTGTTTCTACGATCACAGATTATATCGTTATCACAGATGATTTGAAAATTTCAACATTTGCGAATGGTGCAAAAGTATATGTTAACTATGGCGACACGGATGTAACCTATAATGGTGTTAAAATTCCCGCTACTGATTTTGTTGTAGTAGGAGGTGACAAATAATGGCTAAAAAAATTAATATTGCAGAAATTGAGGCGGCAAGAGATAAGGTATTTGCTGAAATTGAAGAGCAATTAGCCACATTGTCACCTACTTCTCGTAAAGCAAAGGCTCTTAGAAAGAAGCGCCTGAAACTTGCAAAAAAGGTACAAAAAATTAAAACTAAAGCGGCAAAGAAAAAAAATATCAGCAGTGATGAGAAAAAGAAAACAAAAAAGGTTGACCCCAGTTTGCCAAAATTCAAGAAAAAACGTGGCGGTATTTCTTATGAACAACGTCAGGGTTTTGTTGGATTTATGTTTGTATTACCTTGGTTTATGGGATTTCTGTTCTTCTTTTTACAGCCATTGTTGATGTCATTAAATTTTTCGTTTTCTGAAATTTCCATGTTTAATAACTATGCAACTACATGGGCAGGAACGCAAAATTACTTGGATGCATTAAAAAATCCTGATTTTGTTCAGAAATTGACAACAACCTTGGGTGATTTGTTGGTCAATGTGCCGGTTATTATTGTTTTTAGCTTGTTTGTGGCAGTTCTTCTGAACCGAAAATTTATCGGGAGAGGACTTGTTAGAGCAATTTTCTTCCTTCCGGTCATCGTAACTACAGGCGTTGTTATGAAAGCCTTTAATTCTGAATCTGACGCTTCTGCAGTTATGCAAGGTGAAGCCGCAAAAGGAACGCTGTTTGCTGTAACAGATGCAGCTGAAATTCTTAATAATACCGGTTTGCCTGAGGGCGTGCTGGAATATATGACCAAGATATCTGACAGAATTTTTAATATCATATGGCAGTCCGGTATTCAAATTTTGTTGTTCTTGGCAGCATTACAGGGTATTTCGCCTTCATTGTATGAGGCTTCCGATGTTGAAGGTGCAACAGGTTGGGAAACTTTCTGGTTGATTACTTTTCCAAGCGTTTCTCCCATCATCATTGTTAATGTTGTATATACCATCATTGACTCTTTCTCAAGTAATGATAACGTTTTGCTTACCTTGATTGAAAACAAAATCGGCAATTTTGACTTTGCAACTGCTTCTGCTATGTCATGGATGTATTTCATTCTTATCTTTATAGTAATTGGTTTGGTATATATTCTGTTGCAGAAGTTGCTTATTAAGGATTAGACGGGAGGGATTGCTAAATGAGTATTTTTAAATCAATTAAAAATCAATTTAAAAAGAGCGAAACAGGCAAGACCACCGATCGCCGTTCAATCATTCATATTTTTTCTAAATTAGTGGTTGGTCTTGTAATTGCGCTAATCTTGATTGGTCTGAGTTACATTATTTTATATCCTTTGATTTATTGTATTTCTTTCGCAGTCAGAGATCCTTTGGATGTATATGATTCAACCATCATACTGATTCCTAAACACTTTACTATTAACAACTTTTTTGAAGCCTGGGAATTTATGAAGTATGGAACTGCATTTGTAAATACCTTTAATACGGCAGTTTGGCCCACCATTCTTCAAGTTGTTGTGTGTTCTATGGCAGGTTATGGCCTTTCGAGATTTAAGTTTCCCGGAAAAGGTCTGTTGTTTGCACTGTTGGTGTTTACGATGATTGTCCCGCCGCAAACTGTCAACATTACTATGTATGTCAGTTTTCGTTATTTTGACCCGCTGGCGATGTTTACTGGCTTGAATAGCATTGGCATTATGCCTGAACCATATGTTGATTTGACCAGTACTTTATGGGCTGTGATATTGCCCGCGTTGTTTGCGGCCGGTATACGTAGTGGCTTGTTTGTATTTATTTACCGTCAGTTCTTCAGTGGTTTTCCGAAAGAATTGGAAGAGGCTGCATGTATAGACGGTTGCGGTGCAATCGGTACCTTTGTCAGAATTCTTGTACCTAATGCAGGACCGGCATTTACTACGGTATTTTTGTTCTGCTTGGTTTGGTATTGGAATGATTTTTATACCATTCCGTTGTTTATGCCTGAGTTGGATACACTGCCATTCGTTATGGACAATATGCGTTCGCAACTTACGGCTTCGGATAGCCCCTATGCCGGAACAAACAAAAATGAGTTGTTCCCGATTTGGCGTGCAGGCTTGGTATTGTATATAGCTCCGCTGTTTCTTTTATTTGTTACCTTACAAAAGAAATTTACCGAGTCTATTACTCGTGGCGGTATCGTTGGTTAAAAATTGTCTAAGAGACGACGAACTTTGTTCGTCGTCTCTTTCAATGAATGAATTTTAAGGTGAAAATATGTTTTCAATAAACAAATGCAATCTGTGTCCGCGTTGTTGTGGAATTGACCGAAGAGTTGTAAAAGGCGTTTGTGGAGTATTTGGTGAAAAAATAAAAGTAGCCAGAGCATCATTGCATATGTGGGAGGAACCGTGTATTTCGGGCGAAAACGGTTCAGGAACGATATTTTTCTCTGGATGCAGTCTTGGCTGTATATATTGTCAAAATGCCGTCCTGAGTCAAAAATGTATCGGAAAAGATGTGACAATAGTCGAGTTGTCCGAAATTATGATTCGTTTACAACAAATGAAAGCGCATAATATTAATTTTGTAACACCGACTCACTATTGGTTACAGTTGAAGCAAGCAGTTACTATAGCAAGAGAGAATGGTTTATATATTCCTGTAGTATATAATACCTCCGGGTATGAAAGATTGGAAGCCATTCAAGAACTTGCAGATACTGTTTCAATTTATTTAGCTGACTATAAATATGCTGATGACCATTTATCCAGACAGTTTTCGTCTGTTGATAATTATGCTCATATTGCTCTTAATGCGTTAAAGGAAATGAGAGAACAGGTTGGAAAACTGAAATATGATCAAAACGGTTTGCTGCAACAAGGCGTTATAGTAAGACATTTGGTTTTACCCGGGCATCTTGAAAATTCAAAAGAAGCTTTGCAAAAGATTTATCAAACGTTTGGTGATGATATTATCATTAGCATTATGAATCAATATACGCCGATTAAAAAACTACCTTTTAAGGAATTGAATCGAGTGTTGTCGGAAAAAGAATATGATGA
>JAZRAZ010000220.1:0-3060 GCA_045634825.1 Eubacteriales bacterium
CTGACCTGCGCCGAGGCAAAGGTCAGGTCGGGATGTTCTTCGGCAAGGTTTAAAGCGCCGCGAAGGGTCTGGTTTTCCAAGATATCCTCTTGCGCTTGACGAAGTTGTCCTTCCGCCTCTGCCAGTTTTTCTTTGAGCGTATTGTTTTCTTGCTGAAGCAGGTCGTATTCGGTAAATACTTTTTTAAAGTTGCCTGCGGCACTGACCAAGCGATTGGAGGCTTTTTGCAGGGGGGTAACGATGATGCCGACAACATCTTCCAGTATCGTCACTCTGCCGCGTTCTGCCATACTCAGCAAACTCAATCCCAGCATCAGCGCCCCGATAATGCACATCGCAATAAAGGCTCTGGTTTTGAAAAAGTTGTTCATTTCCTTGCTTCTTTCCTAAACTTATTAGTTGCTCAGCGCTTCCCACAGACGCGGATTTTCCAGCGTCTTGCCGGTGCCCAGGGCAACGCAGTCGAGCGGATTTTCGGCAATGTAAGTGTGTATGCCTGTTTCTTTTTGAATGAGTGTATCCAGTCCGTGAATCATCGCACCGCCACCCGTAAGGGCGATACCGCGGTCGATAATGTCAGCGGCAAGTTCGGGCGGTGTTTGCTCCAAAGTTTCTTTGATGGCGGCAACAATGATGTCAATAGGCTCTTTCATCGCCTCGCGGATTTCGGCAGAACTGACTACGATGTTTTTGGGAAGACCCGAAATTAAATCTCTGCCGTGAATGGACATTTCGCCCTCGCCCTCATATTCGTGAGCACTGCCGATGGCCATTTTGATTTCTTCACTGGTTTTGTCACCGATAAAGAGATTGAAATTCTTTTTAATATAGTTGACAATGGCAACATCCATCGCATCTCCTGCAATACGCACCGATTGGCTGGTAACGATACCGCCCATAGAAACTACGGCGATTTCACTGGTGCCTCCACCGATATCGACGACCATACTGCCGGTAGGTTCACTGACGGGCAGACCCGCACCGATGGCGGCTGCCAAAGGTTCCTCGATGGTGCGGACATCTTTCGCCCCTGTCTGATACGCGCTTTCTTCTACGGCGCGACGCTCAACATCGGTTACCCCATAGGGCACGCAAATGAGAATACGCACTTTGGAAAAGACAGTTTTGCCCATCGCTTTTCTGAGAAAATAGCGAAGCATAATGGCAGTGCCTTCCAGGTCGGCAATCACGCCTTCCTTGAGCGGACGAATGGCAAGAATAGAATCGGGAGTGCGGCCAATCATCTGTTTGGCGGCTAGTCCCACGGCAAGCGGTCTGCGGTCATAAGAGTCCAGCGCGACCACGCTCGGCTCGCGCAAAACGATGCCTTTGTGGGTTTTATAAACAATGGTGTTGGCGGTGCCCAGGTCGATGCCGATATCATTAAAGGTCATCAGTTTTCTCCAGGCATTAAAAGTTTTCTTTCTGCTGAATTTCATAAGTTTCTCCTTTTAACTTATATTACGCCGCGATGGTACAGTCCTTTGGTCATCTCGCCCTCAGGGCGCGCTGATGATAGAATCTGACGGACGCGAGCGGGTGTTTCGTTAGTGAAATCAAAGCGTTTGTCGTGACGCGGTATCTCCCCGTCTAAATACAGGGGCAGGCAGTTGAAAAGTATATTGCCGCACCCTTCCTTGCAGGCAAGTAAAAAGGTATGCCCTTTGCGGTCGGTAAGGGTAGAAAATCCGTTTTGCTTTAGACATTCTGTTTGTTTGATGACACAGTTTTTAAACTGCATCAGCGGCAGTCTGCCGTAGGCAATTACGGTGGTGGGCATACAAAGGTGCATTTTTTCAATTTGTGCCAGCCGTAGTTCAAAGGAAAGGCAGGCATTATGCAGTCCGAGTTTCTGATACTCGGAAAGGGAGAGGGAATTGGTGATATTGAGTCCGTAGTCTCCCCAAACTTCAAAGCCTTCTCTCAAAAACGGCTCAATGTGTCCGATATTGCCGACCAGTACCCGTTTTATGCCGTTTTGCTTTAACTGCTCTATCAGAGAGGGTAAAGCGTGCTCGGGCAGAAAATGGTCGATATGCGCGCCACCGCCAGCACCTTTGTAAAGGTGCGCCTGCCTTGCAGGCAACCACACTGCTGAACAGGCAGAGTGGTCGGTGGCGGGGTCAAATGCCCCCATACTGTGATACAGTACCTGAGTGCCACCCGTATGTTGATGGGCGGGGGGCAGGGGAATTTCTTGTAAAGAAACGGGATAGGCGCGCTGCTTGTTTCGCTTTTCGTCGAGCAAAGCGCACCCTTGCCGTCTTGCCTCGTTGATGGCGCTGACGGGGAGAAAAACATTGTCATCTCCCGACAAAGTGACCTTCCCCAAACGATAATGCGTGTCGGTCAGTTTATCCAGTCGCTCCTGCAGAGAGGGGCGGTCGAGCGCTTTGTTTTGGGCATGGGAGAGAACTTGTCCCTCTACGGTGACGGTATGCTCCCCATCGTCAAACTGCCAGCGTGCTTTTTGCCCTACCCGTGCCGAAAGGGTGACATTCAGGTCAAATCGTTTAAAGGGTTTGCGCTGATTTTGTGCATTGAAAGCCGCTTTATAATCGGCATACTCGGTTTTCTGTTTGGTGCCGAACATATCGGTGCCTATTTTATTTTGCAGATAGCCGTCGGTAAACCCGTCTCTTGAAAACAGGTTTTTGAGATGGGTCATCGTCTGCTCGTCGGGTGCTTTGCCGCGCAACGCATCCGCAAAAGCAGCAGTCACGCCTGCCACATAGGCGGCACTTTTGAGCCGACCTTCAATTTTAAAAGAGGTGACACCTGCTTTTTTGAGTGCATCCATATGATCAATCAGACACAAATCTTTCAGACTCAATGGATAACTATTTCCGTAGGGCAGACGGCAAGGTTGGGCGCATCTGCCGCGATTGCCGCTGTTTCTGCCGACGACGGCGCTGAAATAACAATGTCCGCTGTAACACATACAAAGGGCACCGTGTACAAACACCTCAATTTCAAGGTTGGTGTTGTTTGCAATATGGGTGATTTCCTCTAAAGAAAGTTCTCTTGCCAGTACCACTCTGCAAAAGCCGAGTTTTTCCA
>JAZRAZ010000221.1:0-3009 GCA_045634825.1 Eubacteriales bacterium
ATCAGGCAACATGCCGCAACCGTCATCAGTGACACGAATGAACGAAACACCGCCACGTTTGATCTCTACAACAATATTTTTAGCTCCGGCATCTAAGGAATTTTCAACCAACTCCTTAACAACAGAAGCAGGTCTTTCCACAACTTCTCCGGCCGCAATTTTGTCAGCTAAGTTTGGCGGTAATACACGAATCTTCAATTCCAAATTCCTTTCTTTTAACTATTTTTAGCCTTATTGGATAAATCAAATAGTTTTGATATCGCTTCAATGGGCGTTAAAGTACTCACATCCAACTTTCTAAGTTCATCGCAAATCTCATTGGCTGCAAAATCACCAAAGGAGATTTGCGGCTGCTCTGTCAGCACTTTTGGTTTAATAATCGGCATTTCTTGTTCCACAGAAAGTTTTTCCAAAATTTCTCTGGCACGATTTACTACAGGTTTTGGAATTCCGGCAAGAGCAGCGACATCTATTCCATAACTGTTATCTGCTCCGCCGGGGATGACCTTTCTAAGAAAGATTACTTCATCTCCACGTTTTTTGACCGAAACATTAAAATTAACAATTCCTTCAAATGTGTCTTGAAGAACGCATAGTTCGTGATAGTGAGTTGCAAACAAGGTCTTTGCTCGTAAGGATTTCTTTTCAACAAGATATTCCAATACGGCTTGAGCAATACTCATTCCGTCTAATGTAGAAGTTCCTCTGCCGATCTCATCTAAAATCAACAAACTTCTTGTTGTTGCATTTTGTAAAATGTATGCAACCTCTTTCATCTGTACCATAAAAGTAGAATCGCCGGCAGAAAGATCATCTGAAGCACCCACACGTGTAAAGATTTTATCAACCACACCGATTTTTGCATTTTTTGCTGGAACAAAACAGCCAATTTGTGCCATAATCGTAATAACTGCAATTTGGCGCATATATGTGGATTTGCCACCCATGTTCGGTCCGGTAATAATCATAATTCTGGAATCTGATGAATTAAGATGAATATCATTAGGTACAAACAAACTATTTTTAAGATTTGTTTCCACAACAGGATGACGTCCCTCCGAAATATCCAGTTCCGTTCCCTCGGAAAGTTGTGGCCTTACATAGTTTTGTTCCATAGAAACCTGAGATAACGAACAAAATACATCTAATTCCGCCAAAGCAGCGGCGGTGGCTCTGATTCGATAATAATTCTCGGAAGCAACTCGCACCAACTCATCAAAAAGTTGTTGTTCCAGCGCGACCATTTTGTCTTTTGCCGTAATGATTTTATACTCTAATTCTTTAAGTTCAGGCGTAATCATTCGCTCTTTATCTGTAAGCGTATGTTTTCGAATATAATTTTCCGGAATCTTATCAAAGTAAGCCCTTGTAACCTCAATATAATAACCAAACACACGATTATAACTAATTTTTAAATTCTTTATACCTGTGCGTTCACGCTCGGTTTCCTGCATCTGTTGAACCACGGCGGCGGAATCATCGCGAAGTCTTCTATATTCATCCAAAGTTGCATCAAAACCTTTTCTTATGTACCCACCGTCACGCATAACCGTAGATGCATCATCATCAATGGCGCGATCAAACAACTCCCGTAGGTCCTGCAATTCATCAATATTTTGATGAATGTAACGCATTCGTTGTGCAGAGAATTCTGCGGTAAGTGATTTGATTTCAGGGAGTAACGCAAAGGTTTGCCGCAACGAAATGAAATCTTTTGGAGTGGCCTTACGATACATTATTCTTGTAATCAGGCGCTCCAAATCATAAATTTCATACATCAATTTTTGAATTCTCTCTCTGGAAATCGGTGAGGCATTCAAGTTTTCAACAGCATCCAACCTGCGATTAATATCAACGATTGATAACAAAGGGCGCTCAATATAGCTAATCAACATACGTTTACCGTGGGATGATTTTGTTTTATTCAAAACATAAAATAGCGAACCCTTTGCATCACCCGAGCGCATTCCCTCTACTAATTCCAGATTTCTTCTGGCTGCAATATCAAGTTGCATATACTGAGCATTGGAATAAACTTCAATTTGATTTAGATGATTAATTTCACACTTTTGAGTTGTCTGCACATAAAACAAAAGATAAAAAAGACAATATTGTGCATCAAAACGGTCACTGAGTCCTATTTGTTCAATACTTTGTATCGAAAAATGCTCACAAATAGACTCAGCCATTTCCTTTGGCTCCAAAGGATCCATCAAAGTTACCAGTGGAGAAATTTTAGATTTTATATATTCCCTGAGTTTTGGAAAACGCAGCAACAGTTCATTAGAAATCAGAATTTCACTCGGCATAAACTTGCAAAGTTCATTACAAGTAAGATTTTCAAAATCATTATCAAATGAAGTTAAATGAATCTCGCCCGTAGAAATATCTGCAAAGCAAACACTGCCCAATCCATCTTTTTCAACAATACTGCACAGAAAGTTGTTTTTGTCTTCGGATAGCATTGCACCGTCCGCAACGGTTCCTGGAGTAATGACCCTGACTACTTCGCGTTTTACAATGCCTTTGGTCGTAGCAGGATCGGATGTTTGCTCACAGATTGCAACCTTAAAACCTTTTTGTATTAATCTTGCAACATAGGTATCAGCACTGTGAAACGGAACGCCGCACATCGGCGCCTTTTTTTCTTCCCCACATTGTTTTCCGGTCAAGGTCAAATCCAGTTCTTTAGAGGCGGTATAAGCATCATCATAAAACATTTCATAAAAATCGCCGACTCTGAAAAACAAAATATGATCGTTATATTGCTCTTTAATTTCAAAAAATTGTTTCATCAATCCTGAAATTGCCATTGTAAATGCTCCGTTTCTTTACATCCTTTTTTAGTGGCATCCGGCGCAGGTGGCACAATTATGTGTGCAACCGCCCTCATTGTCAGAAATACTGCTTTGTAAAATTGAGTTAATTTGATTAAGTAAATTTTCCAAATCCATTTCTGCCTGATTGAGTTTCATCATTACGGGATGTTGCATAATTTTCTCATAAGCA
>JAZRAZ010000222.1:0-7229 GCA_045634825.1 Eubacteriales bacterium
TATGGTCAAGCGAAAGAAGTTTTACACTCTTTTTGGAGACCTTTTCACTGCCTGCCGTCACAAGTTTAGCGCGCTCGGCATCCATATCGGCACGGGTGAGTTTGGGAATAATCTGTACAAACAGCACCACCCCGATCACACCAAAGATATACGCAATACCGTGACCTACCGACACCAGATCCACAAACTCCGCTGCCACTGTATCCTTTGCCGCGGCAAAGGCAGGCGTGGAAGTGAGCGAACCGCTGAGCAGTCCGACAATCATTGCCACAAAACCGTCTTGCTCTTTAATGGAAGCGCCATAGCCCAGCACTTCACCAAGACCGATGCATCCGGCGGCGGCAAGACCGCCTGCCAGAATGATAACCAGACCAATCAGAACATAGGACTTAAAGTTCTTTTTAAAGTTACCAAAGAACTTGGGTCCCGCGATAAATCCAACGCTGGTTACAAACAGGATAAGCCCCAGACTCTCCACAATCGAGAGCGCTTGGTCGGTAAAATTCGTTTGTCCTTGGATGACAAGTTGTGCCTCCAACTTGTCGTAAAACAATGCGCCAAACAAAAGCGCAATAATAAACACACCTGCATCTCCCAATGAAACACCTTTAATGGTGATGCGACCGAAGGCATAACCGACAAACAAAATCGCAAAAATGCACATCAGAAAAAACGATATGCTTGTAACAGGAATCACTCCACCAAATAAATTCATTATCTCACCTTTACTTTCTGACGTAATCGGGAAGCAGTTTGGGCGAGGTAACCTCACTGATAATGCCTGCCTTTTGTGCTTCTTTTGCAAAACTTTCTACATGCTCAAGCGTGAGGTTGCCAAGCGCAACTTCACCGGCTTTGGCGGCGGCATTTTGTCCCGCATTTCTGCCGAACACGATAATATCGAGCAGAGAGTTGCCCATCAGACGATTTCTGCCGTGGATACCGCCGACCGCTTCGCCTGCAACAAACAGACCCGAAATCTCGGTTTCACCTTTGGCATTAATTTCAAGACCGCCATTCTGATAATGAAGAGTAGGATAAATGAGAATGGGCTGCTTGCGGATGTCGATACCGTACTTGCCGTACATACGCATCATCGCAGGAATTCTCTTTTCAATGGTACCCTCTCCGTGAATCATTTCAATCATCGGCGTGTCCAGCCAGATGCCCTGACCGTTGCCGGTGTCCACACCTTTGCCGCGCTCCTTGCACTCACGAATGATGCTGGCAGCGGAAACATCGCGCGTTTCCAGCGGATTCATAAAGACCTCACCGTCTTTGTTGACCAGCATCGCACCAATCGAGCGCACCTTTTCGGTTACCAGCGCCCCGAAAATCTGCTCGGGGAAAGCAACGCCGGTGGGATGATACTGCAAGGTATCGGCATAGAGTAGTTTTGCCCCGGCTCTGTATCCCAGCACCAGTCCGTCGGCGGTGGCACCGTAGTGGTTGGAGGTCGGGAATCCTTGATAGTGAAGACGACCTGCACCACCTGTAGCAATAATCACGGTCTTTGCCTTGCAAATGAGAATTTTGCCGGTTTCCATATTCATCAGTACAGCACCTGCCGCCTGACCCTTGTCGTCTTTAATCAGTTCAATCGCAGAGGTAAAGTCAACCACCTTAACACCGCGGTTGAGCACTTCGTCACGAAGCACTCTCATAATCTCGGCACCCGAGTAGTCACGGCAAGCGTGCATTCTCTTGCGAGAGGTACCGCCACCGTGGGTAGTCACCATGGTACCGTCCTCTGCCTTGTCAAACATCACACCCAGATTGTTGAGCCACTGGATTGCCTCGGGCGCATCGTTTACCAGTTTGTAAAGCAGTTCGGGTTTGGCGGCGAAATGACCGCCACCGAAAGCATCCACATAATGAATGGCAGGAGAATCATTGGGCTTGTCTGCCGCCTGAATACCGCCCTCTGCCATCATGGTGTTGGCATCTCCCATACGCAGTTTGGTGACGAGCAATACATCGGCACCCGCCGCATTGGCTTCAATCGCGGCAGAGGCACCCGCCCCGCCGCCGCCGATGATGAGTACATCGGTTTCATAGTCGGGCGCAGAAAGGTCTATTTCCTTGCCCTCCAGTAAAGAATGAGCCTGCAACAACTCTGCAAGTTCGAGGGGCACTTTCTCTCCCTTATTTTTGCCGATTTTAAGTTCCGTAAACTGCTCTTGAATGTAATCGGGGTGGAACTTGGCAAGCAAGGCTTCCTTTTCTTCCGCCGTCATTCTGCGCGGCTCCAGTCCGATTCTGGAGGAACGAGTTTCTTCCAGAATTTTCATAGATTTTTGCATTTGCTCTGTATACATACTCTTTTCCTCCTTACTTCTCAATTTCACGGTTGTTGTAGAGTTCTTTAAGTTCACTGATGGGTTTTTGCATCAGATTCTGCAGTAACTCCTCAAATGTACCGTCTTTAATCTCTTGCACACGGTCGGCAAGATGCTCGCTTGCGGGGGCAAGATATTTGCCGGTAAGTCGTCTGGCAAGCAGGGCTACATGCGGATGGGAAATGCCTGCAGGGCAACGCGACGAGCAAACCCCGCACATCACGCAGTCAAAACTCTCCTCGGCGGCGTTTTCAAAGTCACCGCGCTGGGCATAAGCAATATACTGCATAACATTTAACTCTTGGGTGCAAGCCTTGGTACAGGCGTTGCAACCGATGCACTTGTAAATTTCAGGATAGAGTTGCATCATCACCTGTGTTTCAGGGCTGATTTTCTCCACGTCAAATACCTTTTTCTCCAGCGGGAAGAAAGGCAGGGTGGCAATATACATACCCTCCTCCACCTGTGTCTGACAGGCAAGACAAGCGTGTAGTTCATTATCCCCTTGGATACGGTAGATGGTCGCACACGCGCCGCAAAAACCGTTACGGCAACCGCAACCTCTGACCAGTTTGTACCCCGCATATTCCATCGCAGTCATAATGGTCAGCGTCGAGGGAACCTCATACTGCTTGCCCATAATATAAACATTTACGGTTTGTTCCATATTTATTCTCCTTTAATATTCGTCGGGCAACTCGTCCAGTTCGTCACAGCGGAACACAGGACCGTCTTTGCAGACATACTTGTGTCCGATGTTGCACCGTCCGCACTTGCCGACCCCGCACTTCATTTTCAGTTCCATTGTGGTGTAGACCTGCGTTTTGTCAAACCCAATCTCCTGCAGACCTGCCAGGGTAAATTTAATCATAATCGGCGGACCGCAGATGATGGCAACTTTGTTTGTATCAAACCCAAGTTCCTTTACATAGGTGGGCACAAAGCCGACGTGGCCCTCCCAGCCCTCTTGCTCGCGGTCGATGGTGAGATGGACGCTGATGCCACTGTCTTTGCACCACTCGTCGATAATTTCATTAAAGTCCACCAGATCGTCTTTACTTCTGGCACCGTACACAATGTCAATCTTGCCGTATTGGTCACGATAGTGACGGCAGTAGTTTATCACACTTCTCAGCGGAGCCAGTCCGATACCGCCTGCAATAAAGAGCAAATCCTTGCCCTTAAATTCGGTATCCACAGGAAACGGTTTGCCGTAAGGACCGCGCACGGTGATGTTCTGACCGACTTCCATCGCGTGCAACCACTCTGTCACACATCCGCACTTTTTAATGGAAAACTCCATAAACTCACGGTTGGTCGGAGAGGAGGTGATGGAAAACATACCCTCACCCACACCGGGCACCGACAGCATCGCGCATTGTCCCGGCATATGTTCAAACACTTTGCCGCCCGTCAGCGCTTCTACCCGAAAGGTCTTGACATCGGGGGTGTCGACGCGCACATCGGTGACAACGGCAACCTCGGGAATCAATGTTTCTTTATTCATTTTCTTTGCCTCCCAACGCCTTGATTACTTTTACAATTCCAAGTTTTGACGGACACTTGCGGACACATCTTCCGCAACCCACACAACCGTACTCTCCGCCGTTTCTTTGGGGCATATACACCAACTTATGTAAAAACCGCTGACGGAACCGCTGGGCTTGTGTATTGCGGTTGTTGCCGTGCGCCATCAGAGTAAAATCGGAATACATACAACTGTCCCAACATCTCATTCGCTCGGTATGTCCGCCACAGTCAAAGTCGCGCACATCGTAGCACTGGCAAGTCGGGCAGACATAGGTGCAAGTTCCGCAAGCAAGACAAGTGCTGCTCATCTGCTCCCACACGGGATGATTCCAAAAAGTTTCCTCCTTGGCACCAACCAAATGGTCCAAACTCATTGTAGCAAGCGGCAACTTTTCAAGCCGCTCGCTTATTTCTTTTTGCCACGCTTTTACCGATGCATCTTCTGCATCCTCCAGCAGACCGTCCAGTTTCTCTGTCAATGCTTCTCCCTTATCGGTATTTGCCTGCCAGTACAGTCCTTCTTTGGTCAGCCAGGTAGTGACATCACCCTTCGGGTTTTCCGCCTTGATGCCAAAGTGCATACAAAAACAGTCGCTCTCCGGTTTACCGCACGCCAGCGTCACCACGGTGCCCGCAAGCCGTCTTGCTTCATAAACGGTGTCGACAGGGTCGGCTAAAAACACTCTGTCCAAAATTTCAAAACTTTTGGCATCACAACCGCGCACACCAAACGCCACAAACGGCTTGACTTCGGGGCGCTTGTCGGTGACGGTAATATTTTTGCCTTTCATTTCAAAGGCCATGAGCGTTTCGCTTTGACTAAAGAAAAAGTCTTTGGCACTTCTTGCCGTTTTCAGCGTGTCAAGATTTACACTGACACCACTCTCATATTTGCCAAAATCCGTCACCCCACCTTTTAAAATGGGTAAATAGAGGTCACACTCTTTGCTGATGGCTTCATATAAAGCAACTAAATCTCTTACTATTTTCATTTATTTGCCCTCCTTTACAATAGAAGGCTCGGGGTCATTTTCGGTAAAGTGAATTAAAGGATGCTCACTATCGGTATCCTCACCCGCACGGTACTCACCATAGTAGGTATTCATATCTTTAATCATTTTACGATTTAAAAGATGCAGCGGAATGTTCTGGGGGCAAACTCTCGAGCATTCTCCGCAGTCGGTACATCTACCACTGACGTGGAACGCGCGGATAATATGAAACATATTTTCCTCAAAGGAAGTGGCGTTTGCCTTGGCGGCAACCCCGCTTTTATCATTGTCAAAAATGCACTTCTCGCAACTGCAGGCAGGACAAGCATTCCTGCACGCGTTGCAACGAATACAACGGGAGAGTTCCCCTCTCCAGAATTCAAAGCGTTCTTCCTCGCTCATATTCTCAATTTCCTCTACCCCGATAAAACGGTCGGCAGAGGGTTTATTTACAGGCGTACCCAAAACCTCATCACTGATGGCGTGAGACTCTTTATCGCAAACGGTGCATCTACCGAGAAGCACTTCACTTCTCTTTATGCTTTTTTTGCCGTCAAGAGTTTCTACCTGTAAAGTATCTCCCTCTCTTGTGGCGCTCAAAGCATCGCCGAGTTTTTCGCCATCGACCTTACCGTCGCAATAGACACCCAAAACATATACTCTCTCTCTTTCCACTCTGTTTTCCTTGAGTAAAACATTGAGTGAATAAGAGTCGCAGGGTTTGACGACAACGGCAACCTTGCCCTCTTTTCTCATCTGTGCAGTTAAGAATTTGGAAAGGTTGGCACCACAAAAATCATCATACACAAAATCTTTTAAACTTTCAGCACTTTCAAAGACATAGGGGCTGACATCTGCAGGACTCTCCCCCCGCTTCCAACCGACCACACGGTCGATTTTACCCTCATCAAAGAGTGCTTTCAGACGGGAAATAATCATTTCTTGCATCGGATGTCCTCCAATCTTTTACATTCACCGAGTGCCGCCACATCTTCGGCAAAACTTTTCATCGTCGCGGCAAACTTGGCACCCTCGGCGGCAGAAACCCATTCCAGACGCACTCTGTCTTTCTCGATACCGAGATAAGAGAGCATACTGAACAGCATAGTAATTCTGCGCCTTGCATAGTAGTTGCCGGTGGTATAGTGGCAGTCACCGGGATGGCAACCGCAGATAATCACACCGTCTGCTCCTCTTTGAAATGCTTTGAGGATAAACAAGGGATTGACCCTGCAAGAACAAGGCACTCTGATAATCTTTACATCGGCAGGATAGTCCAGTCGGTTGGTGCCTGCCAGGTCTGCACCTGCATAGGAGCACCAGTTGCAACAAAATGCAACGATTAAAGGTTTCTTTACTTGCATATTGCATCTACCTCCGCCATAATCTGTCTGTTAGAAAATCCAAGCAAGTCCATCGCACCCGAGGGACAGGTTACGGTACAAGCACCGCACCCTTGGCAAACCGCAGGATTGACCTTTGCCACCAGACGTTCCTTCATACTTCTGTCATACTGCATAAATTCTTTTTTCTCATAGGTAATCGCACCATAAGGACACACATGGGCGCAGTTACCGCAACCGTTACAAAGCATTTCATCACTCTTTGCAACGCAGGGGTTGGTGGTGAGTTTGTCTTTGCACAAAAGACCAATCACCTTACCTGCCGCCGCACCTGCTTGGGCTACGGTTTCGGGAATGTCCTTAGGTCCTTGCGCCACACCGCTTAAAAATACGCCCGCCGTGGGACTCTCCACAGGACGAAGCTTGGGATGCGCTTCGGTAAAGAAGTCGTTGGTGTCCATCGAAGCGGTCAGTTTGGTTGCCAAGGCTCTAGCACTCTCGTCCGGCTCAATGGCACCTGCCAAAACCACAAGGTCGGCATTGATTTTAAGTTGTTCGTTTGCCAAAAGGTCACTTGCCTGCACCAGAAGCGTGCCGTCGGCACGGGGGCTGACCTTGCCGACCATACCCTTAACATAATGCACACCGTACTGCTCGACGGCTCTGCGGTAAAACTCGTCAAAGTTTTTGCCGGGGGTACGGACATCAATGTAAAATACATACACCTCGGTATCGGGATACTTTTCACGGGTCAGCATCGCGTGCTTGGCGGTGTACATACAGCAAATCTTGGAACAATAGGGTTTGCCCTTTTCCACGGTGGAACGGGAGCCACAGCATTGTACAAACACAATGGTGTGGGGATGCTTGTTGTCCGACGGACGAAGCAGTGTTCCCCCCGTGGGGCCTGCCGCATTGGTCAGTCGTTCAAATTCCAGCGAAGTGATAACGTCTTTGCTCTGATTGTAGGCAAACTCGTCAAACTTCGTCATATCAATCATATTAAAGCCGGTTGCCACCACGAT
>JAZRAZ010000223.1:0-2989 GCA_045634825.1 Eubacteriales bacterium
ACTGGAGTATGCCGGTTGCGATGTTTTGCGGTTGGCTGTACCTGATGAAGCAGCCTTGCCGGTTATTGAGTCGCTTAAAAAAAACACAAAAATGCCCATAGTCGCGGACATTCATTTTGACTATAAACTTGCTTTGGCGGCAGTTGATTCCGGTGTGGATAAAATCAGAATTAATCCCGGGAATATTGGGTCTGATACTGTGATTGAGTCTGTTGCAACCAAGTGTAAGGAAAATAATATACCGATTCGCGTTGGCGTTAATGGTGGTTCTCTGGAAAAAAACATTTTAAAAAAATACGGTGCACCTACGGCTGAGGCTTTGGTTGAAAGTGCTTTATATCATACATCTTTATTGGAACAATTTGATTTTCACAATATTGTTGTTTCAATGAAATCTTCAGATGTAGTTAATATGGTTCGTGCTTATCGTTTATTAGCGCAAAAGAAGGATTACTTATTGCATATCGGTGTTACAGAAGCAGGTCCCGGCAAGCGTGGACTTGTAAAAAATGCAATTGGTATTGGTTCACTTTTATTAGATGGAATTGGAAATACGATTCGTGTTTCATTAACAGATGATCCGATTGAAGAAATTTATGCGGCAAAACATATTTTGGGAGGGCTTGGACTTCTCTCTAACGAACCGCAATTGATTTCTTGTCCTACTTGCGGTCGAACAAAAATTGATTTGATTTCACTTGCTAATGATGTTGAAAAATTACTTAAGGATGTTCATAAGCCTATCAAAGTGGCAGTTATGGGATGTGTGGTGAACGGTCCAGGTGAAGCCCGGGAGGCTGATATCGGAGTGGCCGGCGGTGATGGTGTAGGACTGATATTCAAACACGGTCAACCACTCTTTAAAGTACCTTACGATAAAATTTTAGAACAATTAAAAAGTGAGATTGATAAATTATAACGGAGGAAATATGGCGGATAGACTTTTCTTTGATCTTTTTAATAAACTAAATAAGCAAGACTATCCCAAAGCGTTTTTAACCGCGCGCGTTTCTGATGTTAAAATTCAACGTGAAAAACGTATTTTAATTGGTCGGTTGATTTTAAACGAGTTTTTGTCTCCTGATGCAATTGAAAAAGTTTGCACCAAAGTACGTCAGATTTATCAATTGTCTCAGTTTTCCTTATCAACACAATATGAGGGTGTTGAATTTACTTTGGATAAGTGGGATAGTGTAATCAATTTTATTTGTAATAAAAATCTAAATTGCAATGGTATATTCAAAGATAGTCAAATTCAATTAAATGAAAGTGAGTTGGTAGTTCATTTGGCTCACGGTGGATTATCTATCATTAAATTGCAAAAACTTGATGAAGAAATCGTCAGGTTAATTTTTGAATGGTTTGGAAAAAAATATCGCATTTCTTTTGCCGGGGTAACTGAGGTGACCGACGAACAAAATGAAATTGGAGATTTGCCGTTGCCTGAGCCACCTCCGGTTCAAAGTTATACTGCTAAGAAACCCGTTGAGTCACCGATATCATCACCTGTAAGAAGAAGGGCAGAGCAGATTGACCCATCGATGACTTTTTCATTGAAAGACTTACCGTTTGATCTTTCTGACGCTGTAATATTTAAAGGCAAAAAAATTGGAAATACATTTGTAAGATTATCCAATCTGAACAATGATAGTGGCCGTGTCAGTGTGGTTGGTGAGATATTTTATTATGATTCAAGACCGACTTGGGATAAGACAAATATTAGGGTAACCGTCTATATTACTGACCAAACAGGCTCCTTCGTCGTCAAATTTATGGACAGTGCTGCAAATTTTGAGCAGCACTCTGATTCTTTGAGCGTTGGTAACTGTATCGCTGTCAGCGGTGAAATTATTTACGATAAATATGAGGAAGATATTGTTCTTCGTGCCAATACCATAGCTTCAGTCAAGAAAAAGAAGTTGATTGATTCCTTTGAGAAAAAACGCGTAGAACTTCATTTACATACAAAAATGTCGTCAATGGACGCGACAAATGACATTGGGGATTTTGTTAAACGTGCTGCCGAATGGGGTCATAAAGCAATCGCAATAACTGACCACGGAAATGTGCAGGCTTTTCCGCAGGCTGCTGCTGCAGGTAAAAAGTATGGCGTTAAAATTTTATATGGTATGGAAGGCTACCTAATAAATGATTTGACATCTGCAATTGCATTTGGTGACCGTGAACAAAGTTTTGATGATACTTTTGTTGTTTTTGATATCGAAACGACAGGACTTTCTGCCGCAGTTAACAGAATTACCGAAATCGGCGCGGTTAAAATCGTTAATGGTCAAGTCTGCGATGAATTTCAATCTTTTGTAAATCCGGGGTGTGAGATTCCAATCAAAATCACAGAACTTACTGGGATTACAAATGAAATGGTTGCAGACGCACCTGATTTTGAGCAAGTCTTCAACGCATTTTGTGAATTTTGTGGTAAAGATGTTGTTTTGGTTGCACATAATGCAAGTTTTGATGTTGGATTTATGCGCGCCGGTGCGGAACGAATCGGAAAACGGTTTGATTATACTTATTTAGATACTGTGCCGATGTGTCGTTATGTTTTTCCTGATATGCGTTCGGTTAAATTGGATTTGGTTGCAAAACGTATTCATTTACCTGCTTTTAATCACCATCGCGCTGTCGATGATGCTAAGACACTTGGCGCAATTCTGTTACACATTTTTGACTTTTTAAAGAAAAAAGACAAAATGAATACACTTGCTGATATTCGCAGCCAAATTAATAAGGTAGATTACAAAAGTAAAAACACTAAATATAATCACGTAATTATTCTTGTTAAAAATAAGATTGGACTTAAAAATCTTTATAAGTTGGTAACAAAGTCCAGTATTGAACATTTTTATAAAAGACCCCTTATTTTCAAAAGTGAACTGGCATCGTTAAGAGAAGGTTTAATCATTGGTAGTGCATGTGAGGCAGGTGAACTCTTTCGCGCTATTGTCGGTGGTGCGACAACCGAACAACT
>JAZRAZ010000224.1:0-1858 GCA_045634825.1 Eubacteriales bacterium
GGAAATAGAGGAGGCAGCCTCGATTGACGGTTGCGGTGTGCTTCGCACCTATTTCGGTGTGGTCGTACCGATATTGCGACCGACGATGATATCGGTGGGGATATTGCAGACAATGTGGATATGGAATGATTACCTGCTTCCGTATCTTGTGCTGGATATCAGAGAATTTAAAACCATTCCCATTCACATTCAGTATTTAAACGGCAGTTACGGGCAGAGTGACATCGGTGCCATAATGGCGTTGATACTGCTCAGTATATTGCCGGTGGTTCTATTTTATTTTGTGGCACAGAAATATATTATCAAAGGGGTTATGGCAGGAGCGGCCAAGGGATAATTGGTACTTGTAAGTTAAAGATATCTATGATAAAATAATCGGTAGAGATTTCTACCGATTATTTTTTTAAAGTAAGGTGTAATATATGCAGTACAGAGAAATTACCATTCATACCGCCTCCACAGGCATTGAGATGGTCAGTAATGAACTGATTGCCTTGGGCGTGGGCGGTTTTGAGATAGTGGACAGTGCCGATTTCAACGAGTTTTTGGAGAGCACAACGCCCCGCTGGGATTATGTGGATGATGAACTTTTAAAACTGAGAGATGCCCAAAGCGTCATCCGTGTGTATCTGCCGGAAAATGAGCAGGGAGCGCAAACTTTTGGGATGATATGCCGCCGTATTTCTGAGATGAAAAACAGTGAGTTTGCCTCGTTGTACGGTACGCTTGAAATCAGTGAACTCAAGCGGGACGATTCCCAGTGGAACGACACTTGGAAACAATACTATAAACCCATTGTAATCAGTGAGCGTCTTGCCGTGGTACCGGAATGGGAGCAATATGATGCCCCGGAGGGACAAGCGGTGCTGAAAATGGACCCCGGTGCCGCATTCGGTACCGGCAGTCACGAAACCACCTCATTGTGCCTTGGCTATTTATCGGAAATGGATTTAGAGGGAAAACGAGTATTGGATGTTGGTTGCGGCAGCGGTATTTTGGGAATTGCGGCGCTGCTTTTGGGGGCGGAAAGCAATTTCGGTGTAGATATTGATGAACTGGCAATTAAAGCAAGCGGTGAAAATGCCGTGTTAAACGGTGTGGCGGATAAAGCGCAGTTTGTTGCCGGAGATTTAACAGATAAGGTGCAAGGCAAGTATGATGTGGTTTGCGCCAATATTGTGGCTGATGTTATCAAAATGCTATTAAAGGACATCGGCCGTTTTATGAAAGACGATGGCGTTTTGATGCTTTCGGGCATTATTGAGGAACGCACTCAGGAAATTATAGAGGCGGCGCTTTCCCACGGATTTGTGTTGCAGGATGTAAAGACAAAGAGGGGATGGAGTGCACTTTTGGTCGGAAAGGAAAGAAAATGAGCCGATTTTTTCTGACAGATGAAGATAGTATCAATAGTAGCGAAATTATCTTGCGCGGAGAGAATTTTCACCATCTGGGTCGCGTTTTGAGAGCGCGAATCGGAGATGAGGTAGAACTGTGCGACGGCAAGGGGATGGATTACTTTTGTGTGGCAGAACGGTTTGATAAAGAGTCTGCCACTTTGTCGATAACAAAGAGCGTTCCCTCTACAGCGGAGGACGGGCCGTTTATTACTTTATATCAATGTATTGCCAAGGGCGATAAAATGGAACAAATCATCACGCGTTGTACCGAGATGGGTGTATCTCGGTTTGTGCCGGTATTGTCGCGCTACTGTGTTGCCAGACCCGAGGGGGATAAAAAAATTGCTCGCTGGCAAAAGGTCGCACTTGCCGCCGCCAAGCAAAGTGGCAGGGGACTGGTGCCGGAGATTTAACAGATAAGGTGCAAGGCAAGTATGATGTGGTTTGCGCCAATATTG
>JAZRAZ010000225.1:0-1812 GCA_045634825.1 Eubacteriales bacterium
CGCCAACTTGTTCATTTCAATCTGACGAGCGCGTTTTCGTGTGCTTTCGTCTGCCCCATCCTCCGGTAACGGCAAATGACATTTTTGTGCCAACAATGCCACCGCGTCGGGATAAGACAGATGTTCGGTGTTCATAATAAAGGTGATGACGTCCCCGCCCGCACCGCAACCAAAGCAATAATACGATGCCGTATCGGGAAAGACGGTAAAAGAAGGGGTCTTTTCGCTATGAAACGGACAAAGTCCACTTAAACGGTTGCCTGCTCTTTTCAGTGCAATATACTGAGAAATCACATCAACAATATCGTTTCTTGCCTTCAGTTCACTGATAAATTGGTCATCAAATCTCATTTCCTATCCCTCCCACCTTTTCGGGACGAACAGGTCTGTATATAATTTAACACTATATACATCGCTCATACCGGAAATATAGTCGCAAACGGCGCGCGGTACACCCTCACTTTTGATAATTTCATCAAATTCAGCGGGTATTTTTGCCGTATGCTCCATAAAATACTGATACAGGCTTGCCAGCATATTTTCAGCCTTGGACTCCTCTTCCTTTGCCTTTGAGCCTTTATAAACATTTTCAAAAAGGAAAGAACGAAGTTCATCGGTTGCCTTTAAGATGTCGGGAGCCATCACAATATCATTTTTTCCACTGCTTGCCGAAAGAATACCTATAATCATTGTATTGATTCTCTCACTCGGGTTATTGCCCAGAATTTCAAAGGTCGATTTCGGCAAATCATCCGCGCTGATAATGTCACCGCGAATGGCATCATCAATATCGTGATTGATATATGCGATTCTGTCCGCCACTCTGACAATCTTGCCTTCCAGGGTTTGCGGAATACTGTCACCCGTATGTCCCAGAATGCCGTCCAGCACCTCGGCAGTCAGATTGAGTTTTTCGAGTTTTTCACAAATGCGGACACTTTGTGCATTGTGGCAAAAACCAAAAGGACTGAGTTCATCTAAAATCCTTTCCCCCGCATGACCAAACGGAGCATGTCCCAAATCGTGCCCCAGGGCAATCGCTTCGGTCAAATCCTCATTAAGCCGCAGTGCTCTTGCAATATCTCTGGAGATTTGCGCCACTTCAAGTGTGTGAATCAGTCGGGTACGATAATGGTCCCCCTCGGGACTGAGGAACACCTGTGTTTTCAGTTTCAGCCGTCGGAACGCTTTACTGTGTATAATCCTGTCACGGTCACGACAATAGCAGGTGCGCATCGGACAGGGTTCAATCGGGGTTGCGCGCCCTTTGCTGTCTCTCGAAAGAAAGGCATATTCACTCAAATTCTCTTTTTCCCATTGCTCTCTGATTTCTCTGTAAAGCACACGCCTATCTCCTTTCAAAAAATCTCTCTAATTTAATAATACAACACCATCGACAAAATTCCTTTATTTAAAACGATAATTTTTTATTTTTTTTAAATATAGTCTTGACAAATCCTCCCATTATTGATAGAATAAATAAGCGCGAAAAAACGACCCAGTAGCTCAGCTGGCAGAGCACATGACTTTTAATCATGGTGTCCGGAGTTCGATTCTCCGCTGGGTCACCAATAGAAAAAGACAACCGATGGTTGTCTTTTTTTATTGCATTATCAAGCAACGAACGACGGACACCATTGTCCATAACCGTCGGTTGCCGCGCAAGCGGCGAGACGGTCGGACATTACGGTCTTGGACCTTCACCGTAGGTGGACGGCCCGGAGTTCGATTCTCCGCTGGGTCACCAATAGAAAAAGACAACCGATGGTTGTCTTTTTTTATTGCATTATCAAGCAACGAACGACGGACACC
>JAZRAZ010000226.1:0-2387 GCA_045634825.1 Eubacteriales bacterium
GCATGGTGGCATCATACTGTGTCATACATACAAAGAAAACATCCTTTTTGCCGCCCTGACGGACAAAACCGTCAAAATCAGGGTCGACGAAGGTACGGGTGATTTCTCTGGCTCTGTCGGGACGGAAGTTGAAGAATACAATGCTGTCTCCGTCTTTGATTTGAGCGTTTTTGGTGCATACGGTGGGCAGAACAAACTCATCTGTCAGTGCCTTGCCTTCTGCATCAATGGTTTCATAGGAAGTCTTGATAGCATTTACGGCATTGTCTGTCTGATTGCCTTCGCCATACACCATCGCGGCATAAGCAAGACTAACGCGCTCCCAACGATTGTCGCGGTCCATCGCGTAGTATCTGCCCATCACGGTGGCAACTTTACCGACTCCAATTTTCTCCATCTCGGTCTCGGCGGCTGCTACGAAATCAGCGGCGCTGGAGGGAGGTACATCGCGTCCGTCCAGAAAAGCGTGCAGATAGACTTTCTTAAGTCCCTTGCGCTTTGCCAGTTCCAAAATGGCATAGAGATGGCTGTTGTGAGAATGAACACCACCGTCAGAGAGCAGACCCATAATATGCAGGGCGCTGTTGTTTTTGAGCGCATTGTCCATCGCTTCCACCAGCGCGGTGTTTTCAAAGAAATCACCGTCAGCAATACTTTTGGTGATGCGGGTGAGTTCCTGATACACAACTCTGCCGGCACCGATATTGGTGTGACCGACTTCACTGTTGCCCATCTGTCCGTCGGGCAGTCCCACATCCATACCCGATGCACCGATAACGGTGTGGGGGCAGGTTGCCATCAAGTTGTCCATCACGGGTGTGGCGGCAGAGCAAATCGCGTTGCCGCAACTGTTTTTATTACAGCCGTAGCCGTCTAAAATACAAAGTACCAAAGGTTTTTTCATCATTTATACCTCTTTACTTGCTGGCGGCTTTGACAATCACAGCAAAGTCCTCTGCTTTGAGGGAGGCGCCGCCGATGAGTCCACCGTCAACATTTTCTTTGGCAAGCAGGCTTTCGGCATTCTTGGGGTTCATAGAACCGCCATATTGTACGGTGATGTTTTCTGCCGCATCTGCGCCAAACATTTCTTTGATGGCGGCACGGACATAACCGTTGCCTTCGTCTGCCTGCTCGTCGGTTGCGGTGACACCGGTACCGATTGCCCAAACGGGTTCGTAAGCAATAATTACATCTTTGAGTTGGTCAGCGCTGACACCTGTGAGTGCCATTTTGGTCTGGAATTTGAGCAGGGTTTCGGTGTAACCGAGTTCTCTTTGCTCCAGCGTTTCACCCACACAAACGATGGGTTTGAGTCCTGCCTTGATGGCGGCAAGGGTTCTGAGGTTGACGGTTTGGTCGGTTTCACCGAAATACTGTCTGCGTTCGCTGTGGCCGATGACAACATACTCTACACCGAGTTCTTTGAGCATATCAGCGCTGATTTCGCCGGTAAAAGCACCTTTTTCTGCAAAGTGCACATTTTCGGCGCCGATTTTAATGTTGCTTCCTGCGGCGGCTTCCAGACAAGCGCTCAAATCTACAAACGGAGCGCAGATGACGACGTCACAGGTAGCGTCTTTGACCAAGGGTTTCATTTCTTCAATCAATGCTTTGGCTTGTGCAGGGGTGTTGTTCATTTTCCAGTTGCCTGCAATAACATACTTTCTCATTTCACTTTTTTCCTTTCTTTCGTGGTAAAAGGAAGCACTGCAGTGCTTCCTTTTATTTTGTAATTATTTATCGTTGAGTGCGGCGATGCCGGGCAATTCCTTGCCCTCCAAAAATTCAAGAGATGCGCCGCCACCGGTGGAGATGTGGCTCATCTTGTCGCCATAACCCAGGGTGTTGACAGCAGCAGCACTGTCACCACCGCCGATGATGGTGGTAGCGTCGGTTTCCGCAAGAGAGGCGGCAACTGCCATGGTACCTTTGGCAAGAGTGGGGTTTTCAAATACACCCATCGGGCCGTTCCATACCACTGTTTTTGCATTCTTCACTTCGTTTGCAAAGAGTTCGGCAGTCTTGGGACCAATGTCCATACCCATAAAGTCAGCAGGAATTTTATCTGCATCGACTACCTTGGTTTCAATTTCTGCATCAATGGGGTCGGGGAAGTGGTCGGTAACAACACAGTCAATCGGCAGTAAGAGTTTGACACCCTTTTCTTCTGCCTTTTTCATCATATCCTTGCAGTACTCGATTTTGCTTTCGTCCAGCAGGGACTCACCGACACCGTAGCCTTTTGCCGCCTGGAAGGTATATGCCATACCGCCGCCGACAATCAGCGTGTCTGCTTTGTTCAGCAGGTTTTCGATAACGGTCAACTTGTCTGCCACCTTGGCACCGCCGAGGATGGTAACAAAGGGACGCTCGGGGGTATCAAC
>JAZRAZ010000227.1:0-2258 GCA_045634825.1 Eubacteriales bacterium
AGTGGGTCAACTCGTCAAAACGAATGACATCGTACTCCGCCGACTGATATTTATAAACATCACTTTCCTCCCCGAGTGCCCCGAAATCAAGGATACTGCCGCCTGCAAAACGGCCGCTGCGCGTCGTTTTATTGTAGGTAAACAAACTTCTCGGAAATATCTCCTGCGCCTGCCGTATCAGGCTTTTTTCAAGTTCGGGATAGGTGCGCCGAAGCAGTAGTTGACGACTGCCCGGATACTGCAGCGCATAAAGCAGCGCATCAGCCAGTTGCCCGTAACTTTTGCCGCCGCCTGCCGCCCCGCCAAACAACACCTCATCGGCCACGGCGTTTACAAACGCCCATTGGCGCTCTGTCAGATTAAGTTCCACTGTCTTCCTCCCGAATCACCCGCACCCGCACAATCTCCTCACTCTTTTCCGCACTTTTTGGGCGCTTGCCCGAAAGTTCTCTGATAAAGTTGATGCTGGGCAAATCCCCCTTCATCGCCTTATCCACCACGGCAAGCGCAATCGCATCCATTCTCGTTTGCTCGCCCTGCTCGGTTTGCACCCGTTCACTGAGAATTTTCTCCAAAGTCGTTTTGAAACTTTTCATTTTCTTTCTCCTTTTGTTTTTGTCGATAGCGCGCCTGCCGCTGCCGCGCCTGCTCGCGCAGTTTTTCCATCTGCTCGATATTTTGATGGTTTTCCCAGTCCCGTATCACCCAAACGCCGTCCTGCCTGCAAAGCATATCCAACCGCAAAAACAAAGGAATTGCCCTGTCGGCAAGCCGTCTGGGCACCACCGCATCTCTGGCAAGACTTGCTATGGTATAGGGAGCCTTGGAACTGACCATCAGTTTGCCCCCTTGATTGCTTTTGCCGGCAATCATGAGTAGCACCGCCCAGAAATAGCACCCCTCGTTGCCCAGCGCCTCCCTGACGCGACAAAGTTTCTCGTTTTTGTACATATCAACATCCATTTTGATCCATCTGACACTTTTCATCCCACACCCCCTCGCAGTATAATCGAAACATCTCTCTGTTTGCCTTTCTCTCCAGCGGCGGCAGCGGTTTGGAGTATTGTTCGGAGAGCACCTTTTGCATATTTTGGGGCGTTATCAGCCACAAAAAGTCGGCTTTCCACCCCCATTTTCCTCCGCCCGTCAAATAGTCACTCCGCTGGGCAAGCCAAAAGCACTCATAATAGTCCACGGGCGCAAACCGCTTTTCTCTGAGTGCATCAAAACACGCCTTTTTCCATTCTGTGTCCCCTGCCTTCTGACAAAGAGAGGGACAAAGCCGTTTGTACAGCCCCCATAAAAACCGCAAATACTCTGTCATTTTTCTCCCCCCTAATTTAATTTTAACACACCAAAACGGACAAAAAGGACAACTAAAAGCCATCCTTCCCCAAATAAAAAACACCCCACATTTATGTGGGGCATTATAATTACAATCTCTTGTACTAAGGTAAAACTACACTATGAGATACGGCGCCGAAACTTTAGCGGCGCCGTATCTTTTTCGACCGCAGGGAGAAAAAGTCTTTTCTTTTCTTTTCTTTTCTTTTCTTTTCTGTTGCGTTACGTAACGCAACAGTAACGCCGTCACTTTTGCGTTACTTTAAAAAGAAAAAGCGCAAACCCTTGTCCTCCAAAGGTTTGCGCTTTTTTATTAGTAGATATTAAAACAAAACAATCAAGAACTGTGACACCAACACCACCGCAATCAGCGCCACAGGATAGGTGGCGGCATAGGCGGCGGCAACGTCCTCGGTCTTTGCCACGCTGATGAGTGTACCCAGCGCAGGAGTGGAGGTCATTCCTCCGGTAATCGAGCCCAGGTTGTTCAGCAGGGAAAGTTTTAAGACATACTTTGCAAACAGGTATCCCAAAATCAAGGGAACCACCGTCATAATGATGCCATAGACGAAATACATCGGGTCGAAATTGGCGACAAATTCGGCACCGCCGGGAATACCGGCGCCCACCAAAAACAGCACCAATCCGAGTTCTCTGAAAAGTTTAAGTGTTTCGGTTTTGGGCATAATATCCAGTTTTCCGATGCGCCCGAAATGCCCTAAAATGAGCGCCACCAACAAACAACCGCCGGTGGTTGTGAGCGAAAAGCAGGTACCGGAAAGGCCCTCGGCAGACAAGGGGATTTTCACCTTGCCCAGCACGGTGCCCAAAATGGCAGCCAGCGAAAAAGCGGCAATACCCATATGGTCAAGTGAAAGAAGTTTTATACTCTTTTTGGAGACCTTTTCACTGCC
>JAZRAZ010000228.1:0-1556 GCA_045634825.1 Eubacteriales bacterium
GGTTTCTATGCTTTTGAGTACTGCGACGGCTTGACATCCGTCACCATTGGCAATGGTATTGCTTCTATCGGTGATGAGGCTTTTTATCGGTGCAACAGCGTGCACGATGTTTGGTACACCGGAAGCGCTGATGATCGTAACAGCATTGCCATTGGAGAGTATAATGAACCTTTAGTCGATGCCACATGGCATTATAACACCTGCGCTGCAGATTCGCATGCCTATTCATCCAACTATGATAGTTCTTGTGAAAATTGTGAATGGGTTCGCAATCTGACAATCAAAAATCCCTTTATCGACATAAAGGAATCTGATTTCTATTATGCCCCTGTTTTGTGGGCAGTGGAAAACAACATCACCTCCGGCATTTCATTGACCACCTTTGCACCCAATGATGCGTGTACCAGAGGTCAAATCGTTTCGTTTCTGTGGCGTGCCGCCGGTTCGCCTGCACCCAAGGGAAGTAACAATCCTTTCAAGGATGTTGGGAGTGACCAATATTACTATCAGGCGGTTCTTTGGGCAGTGGAAAACGGCATCACCTCCGGCACTTCTGATACAACATTTAGTCCCTATGATGCTTGTACCAGAGGACAAATTGTTTCGTTTCTGTGGCGTGCTGCCGGTTCGCCTGCACCCGAGGGAAGTAACAATCCCTTCAAGGATGTCAACAGCGACCAATTTTACTATCAGGCGGTTCTTTGGGCGGTAGAAAACGGTATTACCGCCGGCACCTCTGCTACCACATTTAGCCCGAATGGTGCTTGCACCAGAGGACAGATTGTTACCTTCCTATATAGAAGCAAAAACTAATCTGTGCACGAATCCCCGCCCCGCTGCAAAGTTTGAAAAACTAAACGAAAATCCCTCTTGCAGATGCAAGAGGGATTTCTCTATTTTATATGTCTTTATACATTTAAAAATTGCTTAAAGGCAGTGATGTACTCTTGTGCTTGCTCCGCGGTACTGCTTTCGGCGAAGATACGAAGCAGAGGCTCGGTGCCGGAGAAACGGCAGATAACAAAACTGTCATCCTCGAAGTAGACTTTGCAACCGTCTTCGTAATTTACTCTGACAACCTTCTTTGAAAACTCCGGCAACTTCTTTTGCACCATCAGGATGTTTTCAATTTCGGGTTTGATTTCGGGGGCAAAGCGCAGATTGTCCTCCACCATTTCATAGTGACCGAACATTGACTCCAGTTCTGCCATAATTTCGGCAGGGCTTTGATTGATAACGCTGACCATTTCCGCAAACAGAGAGGCGGCATACACGGAGTCTTTGCCGTGAATGTGACCGCGTACTGTCAGTCCTCCGGAGGATTCACCGCCCAAGACGGCATCTACTTCATCAATTTTAGAAGAAATAAATTTAAAACCAACGGGAACTTCGTAGCATTTTTCTCCGAAATAAGCGGCAATTTTGTCAAGCATATGGGTGGTGGCAAGGTTTCTGACTACAGGACCCTTCCAGTTTTTGTATTTGACAAGATACCAGTATAACATACACAGTATTTCGTTAGCATTCATATATCTTCCGCTTTTGTCGATGATACC
>JAZRAZ010000229.1:0-1248 GCA_045634825.1 Eubacteriales bacterium
TTCTTATAAAGAAACCATTGAAAGCGGCTCACTTGCCGCGGCGGCAGGAGGATATACGGCGGTATGCACCATGCCAAACCTCTCTCCCGTGCCGGATAGTGTGGAGCACCTTGCAGAGCAACTTTCACTCATTGAAAAGGATGCTTGTATTCACGTTTACCCCTACGGTTCCATTACGGTGGGGCAACAAGGAGAAAGCCTTTCCAACTTTGAGGGGTTGGCACCCGACTGTATCGCTTTTTCCGATGACGGAAAAGGGGTACAAAGCGAAGCGTTAATGCGTGAGGCTATGATACGGGCAAAAAAACTCGGCAAAATCATTGTGGCGCATTGTGAGGATAATTCGCTTTTATTTGGAGGATACATTCACAAAGGTACCTATGCCGCGGCGCACGGGCACAAGGGCATCTGCTCGGAGAGTGAGTGGCGCCCCATCGAGCGCGATTTAAAACTGGCAGAAGAAATCGGTTGCGCGTACCATGTGTGTCACATTTCCTGTAAAGAAAGTGTGGAACTGATCCGTGCGGCAAAGGCAAGGGGAGTAAACGTCACCTGCGAAACCGCACCGCATTATCTGATACTGACTGACGAGGACTTGCAAGAGGAGGGCAGATTCAAAATGAATCCGCCCCTGCGAAGTGCACAAGACCGCGCGGCACTGATAGAGGGCGTGTTGGACGGCACCATTGATATGATTGCCACCGACCACGCACCGCACTCCAAAGAGGAAAAAAGCAAGGGACTTGCAGGCAGTGCTTTTGGCATCGTTGGAATTGAAACGGCATTTTCGCTGATGTACACCCATTTTGTAAAAACAGGGAAAATGACCCTGGAGCATCTGCTTTCTTTACTTTGTGACAATGCAAGAAAACGCTTTGACATTCCGCTTGGATGTGACTTTTCGGTGTGGAACCTCCAAAAAGAGTTTACGGTAGACCCCGAAAAGTTTCTCTCCAAAGGCAAGGCAACGCCTTTTGAAAATCACAGACTGTTTGGTGAGTGTGTTTTAACGGTGTGTGACGGTAGAATAGTATATAAAAAAGATTGAATAGATTAGGAGGACAATATGGCAAAACGTAAAGATATTAAGAAGATTCTGATTATCGGCTCCGGCCCCATCGTAATCGGTCAGGCCGCCGAGTTTGACTATGCAGGCACTCAGGCGTGTCTTGCACTCAAAGAGGAAGGATATGAAGTTGTTCTTTGCAACTCCAACCCAGCTACAATTATGACTGATACCACAATTGC
>JAZRAZ010000230.1:0-7510 GCA_045634825.1 Eubacteriales bacterium
ACTTTGCCGCTTTTTTCGGGGTGAAACTGGCAACCGAACACATTTTTGTATTGCACCGCGGCAGTCAACTCGGCACCGTATTCCGAAACGGCAACCACCGAATCCTCACATTCTGTGGCATAATAGGAGTGAACAAAATACACACAGTCCCCCTCACTAATATTGGTAAACAACGGGCACTTCTTTTTATAAATGAGTCCGTTCCACCCAATATGCGGAATTTTAAGGTCGGGAGAAATGACATCTTTAATGGGTTTTACCGCCCCTTTGATGAGTCCCAGACCATCGTGTTCCCCGTATTCATAACTTTTTTCAAACAAAAGTTGCATACCAAGGCAGATGCCCAGCAGTTTCTTGCCGTTTTGGGCAAGTTCTTTGAGCACCCCTCCAAGCCCGCTTTTGTTGAGTTTGTAGGCAGCATCCTCAAATGCGCCCACACCGGGCAACACAATGCCGTCTGCCTTTTGCAAAACTTCGGGGTCGGCGGTGACAACCGCCTCCACCCCAATCGCCGCAAAGGAACTTTTGAGGGAAAAGAGATTTCCCACGCCGTAATCTACTATTGCTATCATTATAAAACACCCTTTGTCGATAAAACTTCGTTGAGTTCGGGGTCGATTTTCACCGCCTGGCGCATACTGTGCCCTGCTGACTTGAATGCCCCTTCAATAATGTGGTGGGAATTGCACCCGTCAATTTCTTTGATGTGCAGGGTACATTCGGCATTACGGACAAAACCGTACCAAAATTCCTCGACAAGTTCCGTGTCAAACGACCCGACTTTCTCGGTGGGAATATCCATATCATAGCCAAGATACGCTCTGCCCGAAAAGTCGATTGCCGTTAAAATCAACGCTTCATCCATCGGCAGTACCATATAGCCGTAGCGGGTGACACCCTTTTTATCCCCCAACGCCTCTTTAAAGGCAAGTCCCAGAGAAATGCCGATATCCTCGACGGTGTGATGGTCGTCGACCTCGGTGTCACCATTACAGGTCAGCGTCAAATCAAATCTGCCGTGCCGGGCAAACAGAGTCAGCATATGGTCAAGAAACCCGCAACCGCTGTTGATGTCACTTTTTCCTGTGCCGTCAAGACAGAGGGTCAGGGATATATCGGTTTCGTTGGTTTTTCTGTTGATCGTTGCCTTTCTCATAGTACTTCCCCCACAATTTCCTTTAGTTTTTCAGTCAAAATATCCATCTCGGCCTTACTGCCGATGGTAATACGCGTATAGTCGCGCAGACGCTCTTTGTCAAAATACCGCACCAAAACACCTTTTTCTTTGAGTTTGAGATAAATGTCTTTACCGCTGATGCTCCCATGTTTTGCAAAAACAAAGTTGGCAAGTGACTCGGTCGTTTCAAATCCGAGTGCCGCAAGTTCCCCCGTAAGATAGGCGCGGTTTTCGCAAATTTTGCGGCAATTTTCTTTGATATATTCATCATCCTCCAACGAGCCGACTCCTGCCGCCGCCGTCATCGAATTGACATTATACGGATTGGTAGAATATCGGATGGTGGCAAGGTCACCTATCAGTTTTTCCGAACCAATGCCAAAGCCCAGTCTGCCCCCTGCCAGTGAGCGCGATTTGGAAAAGGTCTGGGTGACCAGCAAATTATCATATTTCTTAGTTAAAGAAACGGCACTCTCTGCCCCGAAATCAACATATGCTTCGTCAATGACCACCACATTGTCGGGATTGGAGGCAACGATTTTCTCAATCTCATCTATCGAAAGCGCCTTACCGGTCGGTGCATTGGGGTTGGCAAGAAAGATGGTTTTGCCCACCCCAATATAATCGTTTACATCTACCGAAAAATCCTCTTTTAAGGGGATTTCTTGGTAGGCTACCCCGTTTAAATCGGCAAACACCGAATAAAACCCGTAGGTAATATCGGGGAACACCGCCCCGTTTTCGCAAAATGCCATAAAGGCAAACTGCAGTACCTCATCCGAGCCGTTGGTAAAGATGATTTGCTTAGGTGTTACCCCAAAATACTCCGTGGCTTTTGCCACCAGGTCGCGACATTCGGGGTCGCTGTACAGTTGCAAATTCTCTGCCGCTTTTGCCGCATAGGCTTGTGTCTTGGGAGAGGGCGCGAAGGGGGACTCGTTGGTATTGAGTTTGATATATTTCATATCTTTGGGTTGTTCTCCCGGTGTATACGGCACCAATTTGCCGAGTTTTGAGGTTAAAAAACGACTCACCTTACTGTTCCTCCGTACGAATCAGCGCACTTTTGGCGTGGGCGGTCAGCCCTTCCTTTTCGGCAAAGTAGGCAACCTCGCCTGCCACCTTGTCCAGTGCTTGTTTGGTATAATAGGTATATTGGGTTTTCTTGATAAAATCGTCCACCGATAAGGGACTGGAAAATTTGGCAGTACCCCCTGTGGGCAGAGTATGATTGGGGCCTGCATAGTAGTCCCCCAGTGCCTCGGGGCAATATCTGCCCATAAACACCGAACCTGCGTGGGTGATTTTGTCCAGATACTCAAACGGCTCATCCAGCAACAATTCCAGATGCTCGGGCGCAATTTCGTTGGAAATTTCAATCACTTTTTCCAGATTGTCTGCCACAATGATTTTGCCGTTATTGTCAATCGAAGTGCGGGCAATTTCGCTTCTTTCCAAAAGCGGAATTTGCTTTTCAAGTTCGTCACTGACCGCCTGTGCAAGTACCTCAGAATCAGTCACCAATACCGCGCTTGCCATTTTATCATGTTCCGCCTGGGAAAGCAAGTCTGCCGCCGCGTGTGCGGGATTGGTTTTACCGTCGGCAATAATCAGGATTTCACTGGGACCTGCAATCATATCAATGCTCACAACCCCGAACACCTGCTTTTTGGCTTCCGCCACAAAAGCGTTGCCGGGGCCGACGATTTTATCGACCTTGGGGATACTTTCGGTGCCGTAGGCAAGGGCGGCAATTGCTTGTGCGCCGCCGACTTTGAATATCTTATCCACTCCCGCCACCTTTGCCGCCGCCAAAATGACGGGGTTTATCTTGCCGTTGGGCAGAGGTGGGGTCACCATAACCACCTCTTTACAGCCTGCAATTTTGGCAGGAATAGAGTCCATCAAAACGGTGGAGGGATAGGCGGCAGTACCGCCGGGTACATAGAGTCCCGCCCTGTCCACCGGGATGATTTTCTGACCGATAATCACCCCGTCCTCTTTTTGAATTTCAAAGCCCTCTCTTTTTTGGTTTTGGTGATAGGCGCGGATATTTTCCGCCGCTTTCTTTAAAATCTCCAAAAACTCAGGCTCGACCAAAGCCACTGCCTCATCTATTTCCTCTTTGCTGACCGCAAGGGCAGAGAGTTTGGCTTTATCAAATTTCTCGCAATACTCGAACAGTGCCGTGTCTCCGTTGTTTTGAACATTTGCGATGATTTCCGAAACCACCGCTTCTACATTGACAGTAGCCTCACTTCTTGCAAATATATCCTGCGGTGCCACTTCACCGACCTTTAAAATTTTAATCATTTTTCTGCCTCCATCTGAGAAACAATTTTATCAATGGCATCTGATTTGAATTTATAACTTGTTTTGTTGGCGATAAACCGCGCACTGATGGGCACGATTTCTTCAATCACCTCTAAATCGTTTTCCTTCAGGGTGGTACCCGTTTCCACAATGTCCACAATCACATCGGAAAGTGCCAGAATCGGCGCAATTTCAATGGAACCATTGAGATGGATAATGTCAATATCCATTCCCTTGGACAGATAATGTGCGCTGGCAATATTTTTAAATTTGGTGGCAACGCGCAAGGTGCGGCTCATATCATACCGAAAGTCTTTTTTGCCCGCAACTGCCATACGGCATTTGCCGATTTCAAGGTCTAAAAGTTCATAAACATCGGGGGCATACTCCAGCAAAATATCCTTGCCTGCCACGCCGACATCTGCCGCCCCTCGCTCCACATAAATGGCAACATCCGACGGTTTGACCCAAAAATAGCGCACCCCGACCTCTTTGTTTTCAAAGATGAGTTTGCGGTTGTTTTCTTTGATGGACGGGCACTCAAACCCTGCTTTTTCAAACATGGCATAGACCTTCTCCCCCAGTCTGCCCTTGGGAAGCGCTACATTAAGCATTGTTTTCCACCTCACTGTCGAAATTGATACATTTGCGATATTTTATCTTGTCATTGACTTTCTTTACAACCAACACACGCTTGCCCTCTGCAACAAATTTGTCAGCATATCGGTTCAAATCGCAAAGATTGGTTTTTTCACTATAGGTCAGCACCACATCGGCGTCGTATTCATCGGAAACAGGCTCCATTCTCTCCAGCATATCCAGATACACCGCAAAACCAATGGCCAAGGACCGCCGATGCATTTTTTGCATCAGTTTGTCATACTGCCCACCCGAAAGAACGCTGGTGGGAATCCCCTCGATAAAGCCTTTAAAGACAATGCCGTTATAATACTTCATATCATTTACAACCGAAAAGTCAATCGAAATCATCTCTTTGACTTCGGGAGTGAGAATTGCCAGCATTTCCTGCAAATCACGCAAGGGGGTTATATCTGTTTTGTCCTGCAGTTTGTCAATAAGCGTGGGAATAACCGTATCGGGCGCGCCGGAAAGTGACACCAAAAATTTAATACTGTCAATCTGTTGGGTCTTCAGTCCCAACTCCTTGCAATAACCTTGCAGTTCGTGCAGGTTTTTCTCCCCGATAAATTTGAGAATCTGCGCTCTGGCAAAGACGGGCACTTCAAAACTTTCAAAAAGATTTTCCAAAAGTCCAAGGTGCGAAATGTCCAGAACGCAAGAGTCGCTGATGATTTTCAGACTCTTTGCCGCCAGCGACACCACCTCGCAAATGCTGAAAGTATCAATATCCCCAAAACACTCCAGTCCTGCTTGCATAATCTCTTTGTAGGAATGCGAGCCGCCGGAAATACGATAAACATTTTCATTATAAAAAACCTTACTGAGTGCATCGGGTTCGTCTTTAATATTTTTTATAATGGAAAGGGTTACGTCGGGTTTGAGCGCCATCAGTTTGCCGTTGGTGTCGGTAAAGGTAATCACGCTGTCGGAAATCAAAAAGTCTTTGTTGCGGGCATAAAGGTCATATTCCTCAAACTTGCTCATTTTGTATTGGGCATAGCCACGGGAAGCGTACAGAGAACGAAGTGAGAAAATCACCTTTTCATTAAAACTTAAGAACAAATCCGTGTTATTCATTCTTTATTCTCCTTGTCACCCAATCGGTCGATGGCTTTGCGGTAGCCGCCACTGCCGTAATTGAGGCATTTGCTGACTCTACCAATCGTCGCCGAACTGACATCAATCTGCTCTATAATCTTCTGATAACTCAGTCCCTTGTCCAACAAAATCGCGGCGTCCAGCCGTTGCGCCATATCCTGCACCTCTTTGATGGTGCAAATGTCGGAAAAGTACTCGTAGCACTCCTCCACACTTTGCAAATTCAGTATCGTTTCAAATAATCTGTCCACCGATTCTGACTGAAATCTAAACATACTATTACCTCACTCTGATTTTAATGTCACTATGCTACCACATTACCGCGCTAAAGTCAAGAAGTAAATTAATCCATCTTAAAATCTGCAAGATTGGTTACCTTTTTACCCTGTTTCAGCGCATATTTCATAGTTTGCCAAGCACCCCCTTGTTTTTGCTCAACATAACAAATCACGAGGTCAGCACGGTCAATCATTTCACGATTTCGCGCTTGGATTGCCGCCTTGGGATGCATCTTGACCGCGGTATAAGAGATTTCAACATCCGTATAATAGTTGTGGAAGGATGCTTTGTTGTTAAGATACTCCGCTGTGGGATACGGCAATACCAACACAAGCGCACTATTATAATCCTTGTATCTTTTTCGTACGCGTTGTACCGACGAAGAAACGCATTGGTCAAAATCACCGTTTCGACCTACTAAAAAATCTACATATTCGTGCTCGTTTATCAAATTGTGTATCTGTTGCTCCAATAACTGTTCTACTTTGAAAATATTATCAATATACCTATGTCCAACAAAAGCAACTGTATAGATATCTAACACGATTTACTCCCCATACCTTTCAAAATAATTATAAATACAGTTTAACATAATGGTATTTGCATTACAAGTCTTGGGTATTAAACCACTCAGTTTAGCGGTAAAATAAAGTAAAGAAAGGTTGTGAGGCTTTGAATACGCATAATAGACTTCGACAGTTGTTGGATGAACGCGGTTGGACAAAATATCGATTATCAAAAGAATGTGGTTTATCTGAATCAACTCTTGCTAATATTTTCAAGCGCAACACCTTGCCTTCCATCAGTACACTGGAAGCCATCTGTAACGGTTTCGGCATCACGATATCTCAATTCTTTGCCGATGACAATATGGTGGAAATGACCCCCGAAATGAAAGAACTTTTTGATTCTTGGGTCAGCCTTACTGCAGAACAAAAACAAGCCGTTCTGCAAATGATTCGCACATTGAATTCAAATAAGTAATGTGAAAACCGCCTTATTTTTCGGTCTTTCTTGACAGCAACCGAAAAACTTTGCTCGCGCGCTTGAGGGCAACTCGTTCTTTTGAAAAAAACTCTTGACAAACCAATTTAAAATATGTATAATCTATAATGTTCCGAATATGGTGAACGCGTGATGCTGGTGTGGCTCAATGGCAGAGCAGCTGATTTGTAATCAGCAGGTTGATGGTTCGACTCCGTTCACCAGCTCCAAACGGGAGTGTTCCAGAGCGGCCAAATGGGGCAGACTGTAAATCTGTTGTCTACGACTTCGGTGGTTCGAATCCACCCGCTCCCACCAAATAAAAAAGACACCCAATCGGGTGTCTTTTTTATTTGGCGAGAACGCGCAGCGTTCGGAGGCGAACCACCGAAGGTGGTTCGTTGAGGCAGGCCGAAAGCCGCGATAGGCTTTTGGAACTGCCGTGTCTCGAAGTCGATGGCGACGGCGCTGCTGTTCGGAACAGTCGCCGACGACCGAGACGAAGAGCATCCACCCCACATTTGTGCATTCTATCTGCAGCGGTCGACAAAAACCGAGAGCGCACCGCATCCACCCCGCCATTGCAAGTATTGATACGACTTGTGGGGGCAGACGCTTCCGACCCAATCGGGTGGTATTTTTATTTGGTGAGAACGACAAGGGGGTACAAACTCTGCCCTCGTGCTCAAAATCAACGGTGAAAGCCGTTGCATTTTGGGTGAATATATGGTAAAATTTTGAACAATAAAATGCTTTGGAGGACGGAAATGAAAAAGGGGTTACCGAAAATGATTTTGTCGGCACTGTTTTTGGTGCTCGCCCTTGTTTTACCGTTTGTGACGGGTCAGATTACCACTTTGGGCAATATGCTTTGCCCGATGCATTTGCCGATTTTGCTGTGCGGTTTTATCTGCGGGTGGAAATGGGGGCTTGCGGTCGGCTTTTCAGCACCGCTTTTGCGCGCCTTGACCTTGGGCGCACCCGTTTTGTTTCCCACGGCTGTTTGTATGGCACTGG
>JAZRAZ010000231.1:0-1471 GCA_045634825.1 Eubacteriales bacterium
CCGAACTATCCTTGCCACCGGAAATGCCGACAACGGCAGAACATCCCTTGCCGTTTTCCTCAAACCAATCCTGAATCCAGCGGATGACCTCCGCTGTCACCTTTTTTGCATCAAACACTTTTTTCACCCTCTTTTTAAGTTACTTTTTGCGGTTGACAAATTTCAGGCGTTCCGTGTTACTCATAATTTGTTTGCGTAAACGGATGTTTTCGGGAGTGACTTCAATGAGTTCGTCTTCCTTGATAAACTCGATGCACTCCTCCAGACTCATCTTTTTGCAGGGAATCAGACGCAAGGCATCATCACTGCCGGAAGCACGAGTGTTGGTAATGTGCTTTTTCTTGCAGACATTGACTGCAATATCATCTCCCTTGGGATTCAGCCCGACAATCATACCCTCATACACAGGTGTGCCTGCCTCAATAAAGAGTTGACCACGCTCCTGAGCGTTAAACAGACCATAGGTAACTGCCGTTCCTGTTTCAAAAGCAATCAGCGAGCCGACACCTCTTTGGGCAATCTCCCCCTTAAAGGGTTGATAACTCTCAAACACCGAGTTCATAATACCCTCACCCTTGGTGGAGGTAAGAAACTCATTTTTATAGCCAAACAGACCTCTGGAAGGCACCAAAAATTCAATGCGCATACGGGAACCAAACGGTTCCATTTTTTGCATTTCACCGCGGCGTGCACCCATTTGCTCCATTACGGGACCCATATATTCCTCGGGCACATCTACTTCCAGTCGCTCGATGGGTTCGCATTGTTTGCCGTCAATTTCCTTATAAAGAACCTTGGGGTTGGAAACGGAAAATTCGTATCCTTCGCGGCGCATTGTTTCAATTAAAATGGACAGATGCATTTCTCCGCGCCCTGCCACATAAAAACTCTCCGCAGTTTCCCCATCCCGCACGCGCAGAGAAACATCTTTAAGCAGTTCTTTTTGCAAACGGTCTCTTAGGTGGCGGGAGGTGACAAACTTACCGTCCTGCCCTGCAAAAGGAGAATCGTTGACAGCAAAGCGCATCTCGATGGTCGGCTCCCCGATTTTAACAAACGGTAACGCCTCGGGTGTGTCCTTTGCACACAACGTTTCACCGATGGTAATATCCCCGATACCGCTGAAACACACAATGTCACCCACCTTGGCACTTTCCACAGGGGCACGGCGCAATCCTTCAATGGTAAAGAGGGCAGGCAGTCTGCCGTTTCTTTTGACGTCGAGGTCGTGATAGTCGGTAACGCAAACTTCCATATTGACCCGAATTTCACCTCTGGTAATCTGCCCGATACCGATTCGACCTACATAGTCATTATAATCAATGGAGGAAACCAGCATCTGAAGCGGTGCCGTTTCATCCCCGACAGGAGCATCAATATGCTCAATGATTTTTTCAAACAATGGAGAAAGGTCTTTGCCCTGACAGTCGGGGTTCAAAGAAGCCGTGCCTGCTCTGCCCGAGCAAAATAC
>JAZRAZ010000232.1:0-1834 GCA_045634825.1 Eubacteriales bacterium
AAATCGTGGGCACGGATTGTGCTGCCATTGAACGGGCAGAAAACCGTGACAGTTTTGAAAAGATTTTGAGCGAATTGAACATTCCTCAGCCCAAGGGTAAGGCAGTTACCAAGATTGAAGACGGTATTGCCGCTGCCACAGAGATTGGCTATCCCGTGCTGGTTCGTCCCAGTTTCGTGCTGGGCGGCAGAGCAATGCAGATTGTAGCAGGCGAGGAGCAACTGCGCCACTATCTCAAAACCGCCGTTGAAATTGATGAGGACAAGCCGGTACTGGTAGATAAATATATTCAGGGCAAAGAAGTGGAAGTTGACGCGATTTGCGACGGCAGAAACGTCTTTGTTCCCGGCATTATGGAACTGGTTGAGCGTACCGGTGTTCACTCGGGCGACTCTATCAGCGTGTATCCCACCTTCTCTATCTCTGATAAAGTAAAAGGCATCATTTTGCAGTATGCCAAGAAATTGGGACTGGGCATCGGTATTGTCGGACTTTACAATATTCAGTTTATTGTCGATAAAGACGAAAATGTTTATATCATCGAAGTCAACCCCCGTTCCTCCAGAACGGTACCGTTTTTGTCCAAAGCCACAGGCTATTCGCTTGCCGATATTGCCACCGAAGTCATTATGGGCAAGAGCCTCAAAGAACAGGGTATTTTCGATATTTATCCTGACGAGAAAAAGCGTTGGTATGTTAAGGTGCCTGTATTCTCCTTTAACAAGATTAAGGGTCTGGATGCCTATCTTTCTCCCGAAATGAAGTCCACCGGTGAGGCTATCGGTTATGACGATAAACTCAACCGCGCCCTTTATAAAGCGTTGCAGGCAAGCGGTATGAAACTGCAAAACTACGGTACCGTTTTTGCCACGATTGCCGATAAGGACAAAGAGGAGGCGTTGCCCCTGATTCGCCGTTTCTATAATCTCGGCTTTAATATTCAGGCAACTTTGGGCACCGCCGAATTCTTAAAGAAACACGGCATCCGTACACATGTATTGGGCAAAATCAGCGAAGGCAGTGAAGAAATCGGTCAGGCACTCCGTCAGGGACACATCGCGTATGTTATCAACACCCGCGACATAAGTTCCATGGGACAAGCGAGTGACGGTTATGAAATCCGCCGCGTTTCCACCGAAAACAATGTTACGATGTTTACCAATCTGGATAGCGTTAAGGTATTGCTCGATGTTTTAGAGGAAACTACGCTGACCATTTCAACCATTGATGCATAAGGAATAACTATGAAACAGACGATTTTTACCATCAAAGAAAATACGGCACTTACGCAAAATGTTTACAAAATGGTGCTGGCAGGGGATACCGAGGGTATCTCCTGCGGCCAGTTTGTCAATATCAAATTGGAGGGACTGTATCTGCGCCGTCCCATTTCGGTTTGCGACTGTGAGGGAGAGGACTTAACCATTATCTACAAGGTAGTGGGCAAGGGCACCGAACAGTTAAGTCAAATGAGTGTCGGGCAAACACTGGATGTCTTAACAGGTCTTGGCAACGGCTACGACCTTGCCCCTGCAGGTCAAAAGGTGGTTTGTCTGGGTGGCGGTGTCGGCGTTCCGCCCCTGTATAAGTTGACAAAAGAACTGATTGGGCAGGGCAAAGAGGTCACCGTCATTTTGGGTTTTAATACCAAAGACGAGGTCTTTTACGAAAACGAATTTCGGGCATTGGGTGCCACCGTTTTTGTCACCACGGCAGACGGGTCTTACGGCATTCAAGGCTTTGTTACCAATGCCCTGACAGATATTGAATATTCCTATTTTTACACCTGCGGTCCCGAGCCGATGTTAAAGGCGGTCTATAAAGCCACCAACAC
>JAZRAZ010000233.1:0-3024 GCA_045634825.1 Eubacteriales bacterium
CATGGCTACGATCCGACTTGTATATTTGAAAGTGTTTCAACAATCAATTCACTTGCTTCTTGAGGAATAATCCCTTGTGCCCCCAACATAGTTGCATGTGCCATTGATCCGGTAATATCTTGACGATACATCCTACAATCAAAAGATATTGACGAATTAAAATCATCAGCAAGTTTATCGCTTTCACTTGTAAATCTTGCTGCCCAAAGTTTCTCAGCCATAGTGCTCTCCTTATAAATATATGACGGCACTAAGCCGTCATATATGTTTACTTATTTTTGTTTGCATTCTTCACTTTTGCTTGCACACTGACAGGCAAGCCCCAAAGATTAATAAACCCTTCTGCATCTTTTTGATTATAAACGTGGTCTTCGCCAAATGTAGCAATTTCTTCACTGTAGAGTGACCAATCACTCCAAGCACCAGCCTTAATCATATTACCTTTATAGAGTTTAATTTTTACTTTGCCGGTAACATGTTCCTGTGTTTTTTCAACAAACGCACTTAAAGCCTCACGAAGCGGTGTATACCACTGTCCATTATACTGTAATTCTGCAAAACAAACGCTAAGTTCTTGTTTTTTATGCATTGTCATTTTGTCAAGGCAAAGTGTTTCCAAATAATTATGAGCAAAATAGAGTATTGCTCCACCTGGTGTTTCATAAACACCACGACACTTCATTCCTACCAAACGGTTTTCAACAATATCCAAAAGGCCGATACCGTTTTTACCGCCCACCTCATTCAAATCAAGAATAATTTGTTTTGCAGATTTTTTTACACCGTTAATTGCAACAGGTTTTCCTGATTCAAACTCAAGAGTAACATATGTTGGTTCATCGGGTGCTTGCATGGGAGATACCCCCATTTCCAAGAAACCGGGTGCATCATAAAGTGGCTCGTTACCTGTATCCTCCAAATCAAGACCTTCGTGAGATAAATGCCATAAATTTTTGTCTTTCGAATAATTTGTTTCGCGATTTATTTTTAAAGGTATATTATGCTTCTCCGCATAATCAATTTCTTCTTCACGCGATTTAATATCCCACTCACGCCAGGGTGCAATGATTTTCATTCCCGGAGCAAAAGCCTTAATCGCAAGTTCAAAACGCACTTGATCGTTTCCTTTTCCTGTACAGCCGTGGCAAATTGCATCAGCGTCTTCCTTTATAGCAATTTCAGCCAATCTTTTCCCCATAATCGGACGAGCAAGACAGGTTCCCATCATATACTCTTCATATTTAGCGCCAGCCTGAACTGTCGGAATAATCATATCTTCAACAAATTCATCGGTCATATCTTCAATATAAATCTTCGATGCTCCGGAGGCAATTGCTTTTTCCTCCAAACCTTCCAACTCATCATCTTGACCAACATTGCAAGAAACCGCAATAATTTCCGGATTTCCATAATTTTCTTTTAGCCACGGTATGATAATGGATGTATCTAATCCGCCAGAATATGCAAGTACAACTTTATTAACCTTTGTTTTCATTTTTATCTCCTTATGCATAATATTCATATTTTTGTATTATTATACATCTAACATTAATAAATGTCAATAGTTATTTAAATAAATATAAAAAAAGCAGTGCATAGAATTGAACAAGTCCAGTAAAAATGGACAATAGTAAAAAAGCACCTCCTATGGTAGAATTAAAACAACTACCATAGGAGGTTTGTTTATGTCAGGAAAAAAAGGTATGAAACAATATCCACAAGGAATACGGGAAAAGATAGTAGCAGAATATAAAAGCGGTGTATCTCAATGGGAATTAAGCAGAAGATTTGGTATAAGCAGGTATGCAATTCAATGCTGGATAGGAGCAAGGCCTGAAAAAAATATACTGCCAAAACAACGAGGAAGAAAACCCGCAAAAACATTACAAGAATACAAATATGAAAATAAACGATTAAGAATGGAAAATGAATTGTTGCGGGATTTTCTCTCGCTCACCGAAAGGAAGTGAGGACAAGCGTAAAATATATGGTAATCTACCGACATAAAGATAAGTATTCAATTAGTGAAATGTGTCGGTTCTTCAAAGTGTCAAGAAGTGGATATTACGGTTATGTATCACGAATGAATATACCTGCATGGGATTTACCATTGGCAGAGAAAATACGAGAATGTCAAGAAAAGTGCGGCAAAACTTATGGTTACCGCCGAGTGCACATATGGCTTGAACGGAATGGTATTCACCGCAATCCTAAGACAATACTTAGAGTTATGCAAAAATATGGATTGTTATCGGTAATTAGGAGAAAGAAATACCGTAACTATGGAGAGCACTTGCATAAGTACCCCAACCTGCTTAACAGAGATTTCTCTGCCGAAAGACCAAATCAAAAGTGGGTTACAGATATCTCATATATCCACACAAAACAAGGTGTGTTGTATTTATCTGTCATTAGAGATTTATTCGACAACAGCATTGTCGCTTACAAGACCGGCACCGAACAAAACATAAATCTCGTTTTGAGTACCATTAAGGAAGCCAAGAAAAAAGAGAAGGTCACCGCAGAGCTGCAACTCCACAGTGACCAAGGCTTTCAATACACTTCACACGGGTATTTTAAGCTAATTCAAGAATACAATATTACACCATCAATGTCAAGACGCGGTAATCCTTATGACAATGCTTTGGCCGAAAATTTCTTTTCGATTCTTAAAACAGAATGTATTCATCGAGCGAAACTTCAGACCTATGAGGAGGCGCGCCTCCTCATAGGTGAATACATTCACTTTTACAACCATCAACGCATCCAACTCAAAACAAAACTGACTCCCCTTGAAAAGAGAAGTCAGTATGTTGCTTGAATTTTAATTTAAACTACCATATGGTGCTTTTTTGTGCTGTCTGCACAAATTGGGGCAGTTCACGAGAGGTGTTTGGCTTTTTTATTGAATTTGTCTTTAAAATGGGGGAAATTGGAGAGAAAATTGAGCACATTCACTCTTTACACTGGCGTTATAAAGTAGTATAATTATACTGTAATAATGGGGTCTTGCGGTCTGAAGGG
>JAZRAZ010000234.1:0-2101 GCA_045634825.1 Eubacteriales bacterium
ATTCAGTGCCGGATTGTCAGCGTATTATTAAGAAGGCGGCTGTTAATCGGTTGGCTGAAATTTACGGAATAGCGCATTTTGAGGAAAGTGATGCTAAAGTCCAGATTCAGTTTATGATTTTTAAAGACATGGCATATCTATATTTGGATACAACAGGCGCAGCTCTTTATAAAAGAGGGTATCGTGCACAATCCGGTGCTGCACCGCTAAGAGAGACGATTGCGGCGGCCATGGTGTACCTCTCCAGATATTCCCCCGGCATTCCGTTTTATGACCCGTTATGCGGCTCGGGAACAATTGCTATTGAAGCGGCTATGATGGCAGCAGATATGGCACCCGGACTTGGCCGAAGGTTTGATTATGAGTATTGGGACTGTGTACCTATGGGACTTGCCGGGAAAGTCAGAACGGAAGCCCTCGAGCGCAGGAAACCTCTTGGAGAACCAATTATCTTTGCCTCTGATATAGATAAAAAGGCTGTTGAACTTACTCGTCATAATGCAACACTTGCGGGAATTAAAAAAGGCTTGTGGGCAGAGTGTGCAGACGTTGCTGATTTTGCACCAAAGAGTGATAGAGGTGTAATCGTTACCAATCCGCCATACGGTGAAAGGCTTTTGGACGCTGAGCAGGCGAGACTGGTTTATCAAAAGATGAGTCGACTGATATTGCCGGGGCATCGTTTATATGCGATTGCTCCTTTTGAGGCAGATTTTGAAACAATGATTGGCAGGCATGCTGATAAAAAAAGAAAAATATACAATGGTATGCTTACTTGCAATATTTATCAGTATTTTAAAAATCCTGTCAAAACAAAATAAAAAATGCATTACAAAGTTATATTTTTTAATTTTTTTAAGGAAAAGGCTTGAAAAATAGGAAAAATATGTTATCATATTTTTAGCACTCGCAAACAATGAGTGCTAATCAAAGGATTATGATTTGGAGGTATATAATATGAAAATCAAACCCCTTGCTGACAGAGTTGTCGTTAAGATGACCGAAGCGGAAGAAACAACAAAAAGCGGTATTATTTTAACCGCATCGCCTAAAGAAAAGCCTCAGATTGCTGAAGTTTTGGAAGTCGGTCCCGGTGGTATGGTTGACGGACAGGAAATCAAAATGAACGTTAAGGTTGGCGATCGAGTGATTACCAGCAAATATTCGGGAACCGAAATTAAATTAGATGGAAACGAATACATTATTGTAAAACAAAGCGATATTCTCGCTATTGTTGAGTAAGAAAGGGAGTTTTTGTTATGGCAAAAGAAATTCTGTATGGTGAAGAAGCCAGAAAGGCACTGCAAAGAGGTGTTGACCAACTGGCAGATACTGTTAAAATTACTTTAGGCCCTAAGGGAAGAAATGTTGTGTTAGACAAAAAATATGGTTCTCCCTTAATTACAAATGATGGTGTTACCATTGCAAGAGATATTGAACTGGACGATGCTTTTGAAAATATGGGAGCACAACTGGTCAAAGAGGTTTCTACTAAAACCAATGATATTGCGGGTGACGGTACAACAACTGCAACACTTTTGGCTCAGGCAATGATTCGTGAGGGAATGAAAAATGTTGCCGCGGGTGCCAATCCTATGGTTTTGAAAAAAGGTATTCAAAAAGCGGTAAACACGGTTGTTGATGTTGTGGTGGCAAACTCTAAAAAGATTAATGGAACAGAAGATATTGCCAGAATTGCCACCATTTCTGCCGGTGATGAAAATATCGGTTCCTTGATTGCAGAGGCAATGGAAAAGGTTTCCGCTGATGGCGTTATTACTGTTGAGGAGTCTAAAACTGCTGAAACTTACAGTGATGTAGTAGAAGGAATGCAATTTGATCGTGGTTATATTACGCCTTATATGGTTACGGATACCGATAAAATGGAAGCGGTAGTAGATGATGCATATATTTTAATCACTGATAAAAAGATTGCCAATATCCAAGAGATTTTACCTTTACTTGAGCAAATTATGCAAACCGGGAAAAAACTGGTTATTATTGCAGAGGATATAGAAGGGGAAGCACTTGCTACTTTGATAGTAAACAAGATTCGCGGCACTTTCTCCTGTGTTGCAGTTAAGGCGCCCGGTTTTGGTGA
>JAZRAZ010000235.1:0-5066 GCA_045634825.1 Eubacteriales bacterium
GTAAAGGTGCTTTGCTTGCAGGGAAGGGTGTCTGCCGTCTTGACGGCGTGGAACAAAATCAGTTCACTTTCTTTGTCGGGAGTAGAGAAAACCCTGCAGATTTCACATGCCGACAGACCGTTTTTTTGTAATTCTGTCAAGATTTCTGCCTGCCTTGTGCGACGGTGGACCATATAAAAATCCCCCTCGTTTTTCAGCAGAAAAACGGCGCTTTCCAGCACATCACTGAGCGTGCAGGCAACCTCGTGCCGTGCCAGTTGAACGGCTGGTTCGGGCGGTAAAATGCCGCTTCCTTTTTTGAAATACGGCGGGTTGACACAGACGGTATCAAATTCACTGTAAAGCATTTTGCCTTTAATGTCGCGAATATCAGCATTGACAATGGTTAGCCGATTTTCGCACCCGTTGATGCGGGCACTTTTTTCCAGCAATTTACAGGCTTTTTCCTGCAATTCCACCGCCGTTACATCCTCACTTTTTTGTCCGGCAAGCAGCATCAGCGCCACGGCACCGTTGCCGCTGCAAAGGTCAGCGGTTTTGCCACAGTTTTGCTTTACAAAATTGTATAAAAGTACCGCGTCGGTGCCGAAACAAAACAGCGTATCGTCCTGATAAATTTTGTATCCGTTCAGACACAAATCGTCTATTCTTTCCAAACACCCTCACGCTCCTTTTTATGATGATATAGTTGCGCTGTAAAAAAATCAATTAGCAATCTGCACAAAAATTACGACAAAAATTTGGACATTCTCACATTTATTCATTTTTTTCAATCGGAGTTTCACTTTTTGGTTGACGAATCTTTATATTAGTATTATAATATTACTAAATGTTGAAACAGTATGCTGTTTTTTAAAGTGACTCAAGGAGGAACAACGGATGAAACTTTGGAAAAGTTTGCTGGCAGCCGTTCTGTCGATGCTTCTGATGGCATCAATGTCTGTCTGTGCATTCGCTTATACCGATGTAGGCGCGGATAATTCCTATTTCGAGTATATTGATGTAGTAGACAGTTTGGGACTCATCACTGCCAACAAAATGGGGGACTTCAGCCCCAAAAATTATTATACACGCGGAGATGCACTTATCACCGCTTACCGTATGATTTACGGTAGTGATGAGGGCTTGGATGCATATAAAAGCAATATGTACCTGTTCGACGATGTGGATGATATGCATCCCATTCTTCCCTATGTAAACTGGGCATATGACAATGGTTTGATTACCAACGAACTGGCAGAGCGTAATTTCCTGCCGGCAGAGCCCATCAGCGCTCCTGAGTTTCTAACGCTGTTTGTCAAGGTCGGCAATATCAATCCTGTTGCTTCCGGCGGTGACGGCGGTATGGACGATATGATGCCCTACAGTGAGGAAGATGGTCTGGCAGACGGTGAGGGTACCGTCGGCAGCCAACTGGTTTATCCCGATTCCTATGTTGATGCGGCATATAGTTTCGCAGGCGACATTATGGGTGACGAAGCCAAAATCACGCGCGAGTTGGCGGCAATGGCGATTGCACAACTGCTCTGGTATCAGGACGACAGTACGCCCATTGACCTGACCACCGTCGTTGATGACTACGGCAACCGTCTGGACTGTTTTGCTACCAATGTTTATGGACTCAACAAAGTCAACCTGACCATCCGTGCCACCAAAAACAGAACACTGGGTTATGAAGTGGGCGGCGATGTACTCCTTTCCAACGGCAGTATTTTAACTACCGAGGAAGACCTGTCTGCCTATGTCGGTCACTCCATTACCGTTACATATTGTGACAACGACCGTTCCGGTACCTTGACCGAGGATGAAAAAATTGTAAGTTATGTTCTCAACTCTATGATGTTGATGGAACCTGCTTTGTCCGACATCAATTTTAGCAGTTATACTGATTTTACGGTTTCGGCTATGGGTATGTCGTTCTATATTACAAACGCTACCAAACTTTATTACAATGACGAGTTGTGGAACCAAGACCCGCTGAACAATCTCATTACGATTGCCGGTGGTGTCGGCGGTACTATTACAACCCGTCCCAATATGTCCTTTACCGTTATTCCTTCCGATATATTCGACCCCGTAAGCAACAACAACTTGGTGATGGAAGTCTTTGTTGAGGAGCATCATCCTGCCAAGATTATTGATGTTTCTGACGGTGTTTACACCTTGTATGATTACTATGCCCGCGGTACTGAAAAAGAGTATGTAAACTTCTCTACCTCGGATATTGTCTTTAACACTTCTGCCACCTCTGTGGGTGACTATGTAAACTTCTATACATCGGGTGGCAAATGCTATCTGCTGGACGGCAGTGCCAAAAAGGTAAAACTTTCTAAGGTAGAAGGGAACGACTTGTTGCTGGAGGACGGCACCAGACTTACCCCCCATCAACTCTTTAAACGCGCCTCTACTCTGCCGGCACTGAACACCGAACTCATTGTCATCACCGAGGATGTTGACGGTACTTTCTACTTAGGTTGGGAATATGCCAACGCTAAGGAAAAAACGCCCGCACTTATCCTGTCCTTTGTGGAAAATCTTGAATCTGTTACATACCATATCTACGATTGCTCCACCGCCACCGAAACCGATATTGAGGTACCTACCGACAATATTATGAGCAGTACTCAGATTGTGGATGGTGAGTTTATCTACTACAGTATAGATACTGAGGGCGCATACAGTGTAGTGCGTGCCAATGTTTCCGATAAGGTACATCTTGGTGTTGAAACCAAGGACTACTTCGTTGAGTCGACCACCGGTACCGAGTACAAAAAGAGCGCCTATTACTATGGCAATATGTACACCGATACCTTTAAAGCAGATTACTATAAAATGGTTATGGATGTTGCCGGCAACGTACTGGCTTTGATTTAACCGCAAACCAAAAGTGCCAACCGAAAAATTTCGGTTGGCACTTTTTATTGATAAAACTAAATCTGAATTTCACCGATAAATACCGTTTCGGCAGGTCCTGTCATCTGTACAGTGGTTCCGTCATAACAAATGGTCAGTTCGCCGCCGGGGAGGAACACATCTATGCTTTGATTTTTCTCAAAAAATCCGTTGGTCACTGCAGCAACAACGGCGGCGCAAGCACCGGTGCCGCAAGCCTGTGTTTCTCCGCTGCCGCGCTCCCAGACGCGCATACGCAGTTTGTTCTCTCCTGCAATCTCCGCAAATTCCACATTGGTGCGGTCGGGAAAATGTGACATATGCTCGATAAACGGGCCATCCGTTGTCACAGGCAGGTGGGGGACATCCTCACAAAAAGTCACAAAATGGGGATTGCCCATAGAAATGCTCAGTCCCTCATATACACGCTGTCCCACCCGAAGTGAAAGTGGTTTTTCTGCAATTACAGGCGCCCCCATATCTACGGTGATCAGGTCTACCTTGCCATCGTTGATATGCAAAGACAGTTCTTTTATACCGCTGGCAGTTTCAATTTGAAGAGCGGTTTTGTCGGTAAGTGCATTGTCGTACACATATTTGCCGACACACCGAATGGCATTTCCGCACATCGCTCCCTCACTGCCGTCTGCATTGAACATCCGCATACGAAAGTCGGCTGTATCACTCGGCAGTATCAGTACCAAACCGTTACCGCCAATCGAACGGTGACGGTCACTGAGTCTGACAGCAAGCCCCTCCGGGTCGTCGGGCGCACCTTTCAAACAGTCAAGATAAATGTAATCATTGCCGATGCCGTGCATCTTGGTAAACTGCATAATCATTCCTCACAAATTTTCTTCATATATAAATATTATCCGCTTTTTTGCTTCTAAAGTCAACCAATTTAGATAAAAACTTAAGAAAAGCAGGGAAAAAAGCAGGACAAACGGGTTGATTTTTGGAAAAAAGTAGAGTATACTGTTATATTATATATTCTTATAAGGAGTGATATTTGTGAAAAACGAATATTTGTTAAGCGTACTGGAAACAGTTAAAAAAAGAAATCCCGGCGAGCCCGAGTTCATTCAGGCGGTTACCGAAGTTCTGGAAACACTGGAGCCGGTTGTTGAAAAAAGACCTGACCTGGTAGAAGCAGGCGTGATTGATCGTATGGTTGAACCGGAAAGACAAATTGTGTTCCGTGTACCGTGGGTGGATGATAACGGCAAACCTCAGGTCAACAGAGGTTTCAGAGTTCAGTTTAACTCTGCCATCGGTCCCTACAAGGGCGGCCTTCGTTTCCATCCTTCTGTAAATGCTTCTATTATTAAATTTCTTGGCTTTGAGCAGACCTTTAAAAACAGCCTGACCAGTCTCCCCATGGGCGGCGGCAAGGGTGGTTCTGACTTTGACCCCCGTGGCAAGAGTGATGCGGAAGTGATGCGTTTCTGCCAGAGCTTTATGACCGAACTTTCCAAGCACATCGGCGCAGATACCGACGTTCCTGCAGGTGACATTGGTGTCGGTGCCAGAGAAGTTGGCTATCTCTACGGTCAATATAAAAGACTTCGTAATGAGTTTACCGGCGTTCTGACCGGCAAGGGCCTCTCCTACGGTGGTTCTCTGATTCGTCCCGAAGCCACAGGCTTTGGCGCGGTTTACTACACCGTAGAACTCTTAAAGAGTTTCGGTGAGGACATCAAGGGCAAAACTTTTGCCGTTTCCGGTTTCGGTAATGTTGCCTGGGGTACCGTTCAGAAAATCACTGAACTTGGCGGTAAGGTAGTGACCATCTCCGGTCCCGACGGCTATGTTTATGATAAAGACGGTATTAACACTCCCGAGAAAATCAACTTTATGCTGGAAATGCGCGCTTCCTGCCGTGATAAAGTTGAGGATTATGCTGACAAGTTCGGCGTTCCCTTCTTTGCAGGCAAACGTCCTTGGGAGGTTAAGGTGGATGTTGTGATGCCTTGCGCCACCCAGAACGAAGTCGGTCTGGAAGATGCCAAGAACATTATTGCCAACGGCGTAAAATATTATGTTGAGGTTGCCAATATGCCCACCACTGCAGAGGCTGTTGAGTATCTGCGCAACGGCGGTGCCGTAATTGCCCCCTCCAAAGCCGTTAATGCCGGCGGTGTTGCCGTTTCCGGTCTTGAAATGTCCCAGAA
>JAZRAZ010000236.1:0-1919 GCA_045634825.1 Eubacteriales bacterium
TTGAGGGGCTGGGTAGCCCCTCGGTCGGTCGGCTTGCTCACGCAAGGGAGAAGTAAGCCTTCCGCTTAATCAGCTCACGCTTAACCGCACCTTCCTCGACAAGCTGACGGACGAGAGCCGAAGCCTTCTGGTTGCTGGCGGTAGAGAGCGTGGGGACGGCGGACATAATCTCGGTCACAGTCCTCGCCGTGCCGTCCGCAAGCACCGCAAGGATTTCCGCCTTAATGTTGCCATTGGCGGTCTGGGTCGCCGTGGGCTTCCTGTCCGCCGTGTTCTTCTTCTCGATGGAAGCACGCAGGGCGGTCAGAGTGGTGCGAGTGTCCTCGTTGAGACCTTCGAGAGCGAGAGCGTTCGTGAGGGCATCGGAGTAAGTCATCGGGTTCTTCATAGTATCTTTACCTTTCTGGTTTAATGGGTTTTCCTTCCCTTGTTTCTGTACTGATTATACCACATCGGGAGTAGCTTGTCAAGCCCTTTTTTTGATTTTCAAGAATATATTTTCTTGACCTTCGCCCTCGGGGGAGTTGCCCTTCCCTTCTTGGTACACCAATAGTATAGCACAGATGGGGGCAGATTACAAGCCTTTTTTGTATTATATATAATATATTTTGGCGCCCGGGGGGGATAATATACTATATTATATATTCTGGGGGTTAAAAAAAAGAGGGGGTTATTCCCCCTCGGCCATTCGCTCCTGCCATAGCTTGTAATACTTGCGTACCTTCATCCACGGATTGTAGCACGGCGTATCATCGTATTCCATCTCCGACAGTTTGACAGCGAAGTATATATCTTTTTCAATGCGTACATCTTCAAGACCAGTATGACATTCCGTAAAGTGTATATCATTCTGCAAGTAAGAATATACAACTTCGGCAGAGGTGGGAATGTTGCCCTTTTCGGTCAAGAGGTTGTTATCTATGATAAACTGTATGTATTCATCGGTCTGACAGATGGAGGTGCAAGCCATATTCCAAATGCAGAAGAAATTAATCTCGGCGGGGAATAACTGGCGAAGATAATCGGTCAGTTCTCGCACATCATTTACCACGGCTCGTTTGTCAAACTGCATATTGTAAGCACCGACTTCGGTCACATTCCACTTTTTGAGGTCATCAAGCAGAATTTTGCGGATATTGAGAAAACGCTTCATTACCCGCTTGCCGTTCTGTATATCTTCCCAATACTGCGGCATTTTGTAGGCATAGTAAGCACCCGTCATAAGTTCTTTGTTGAGGAAGATTTCCGCAACCACAAACGAGCGGGAGCAAACTATGCGACCCGTCTTATCATCGAATATGGCATAGCCAATATCGTAAGGGAGCGGGTAGTTCAAGCCGTTTGCGGTTTCGGTGTCGATAATCATTTTGTACACTTTAAAAGGTCTCCTTTCCTTTCATCGTCTCCATTATAGCACACTCGCAAATAAAATGCAAGCCCTTTTTGCATTATATATAATATATTTTCCGGCCCGGACGCAATAATATACTATATTATATATTTTTTTGGGTAAAAAAATAAGGGGGGGTGTACCCCCTTATCTTGCGGCGATGCAGGCGATAAGCACCATTATCAGCCACACGAGCAGAGCAATCACGAAGATTGCCAAGAGAAGCCCTGCCCAGATGATGAGAGGAAGGAAACAGAGCCACAGGGCGCAAGAGAGAACGCCGCAGGCACGGAGGACGATGAGAATGATAGAGGTGAGAAGGCAGAGAGTGCCAAGTCCGATGCCACCAGAGGCGGCGGTAGTCTTTGTGGTGTCGTTCATTGTTGTAATCTCCTTTGCTTTTCTTGATGGCTTTATTATACACTATTGGTTTCACATTGTCAAGCCTTTTTTCAAAATATATTATATATTCGCGCGCCCGGGCGAGATTATATATTCTTTTCAAAATAAAAGAAAAAGGGCTTTCGCC
>JAZRAZ010000237.1:0-1991 GCA_045634825.1 Eubacteriales bacterium
TGAAACAAAACTTTTTGGCGCGCTCTGTTCTCGGTATAACTTCTCAATGTGTTTCTCAGGAAGTTCTTTGATGAATCTTGAAGGCTGATAATAACCCGTTTTGCCGTAAATCATTCGCTGTAATGCGTGAAGGATATAAAGCCTTTTTTTAGCGCGGGTAATGCCTACATACATCAATCGTCTTTCTTCTTCGATATCATCAGGATTTCCCATACTTTGCAATCCCGGAAATAATCCTTCTTCAACGCCGACCATAAACACATTATCAAACTCAAGACCTTTGGCACTGTGAAGTGTCATCAAAACCACTCTGTCATCCCCATCATCCAGTTGGTCAACATCCGTCATAAGCGAAATTTCTTCCAGAAACATAGACAGACTTGGTTGCTCCGTTTGTTGTTCATACAATGTAACTGTTGAAAGGAATTCCTGCAAGTTGTTCAAGCGGTCTTTGGCTTCCTCGGTATTTTCGCTGACAAGCATTTGAACATAACCGGTCAAACCATACAGTTCATTCACCAGTGCTGACAAGGGATGTTCTTGTAATATCTGCGTCAATTTCATAATGAGGGTTGCAAATTGTTTGAGTGCCGTTGCGGCACGGGACAATTCCGGAAACGTATCCACATGGCAAATCACATCAAACATACTTATACCGCGCACCGAAGCAAGTTCTTCAATTTTGGCAACAGTTGTGGGTCCGATGGCACGTTTTGGTTCGTTGATAATACGCTTTAATCGAAGATTATCGTTATGGTTCTGAATTAAAAAGAGATAGGACAGAATATCCCTGATTTCCTTACGGTCATAAAAGCGCAATCCTCCGATAACCTTATACGCAATTCCTGACTTAACCAACGCTCGTTCAATGGCGTTTGATTGCGCATTCGTGCGATACAAAACAGCAAAATCTTTATATTTTGCTTCTCCTTTTGCCACTGCATCCAGTATGGTATCTGCAACAAATAAACTTTCCTCATACTCGTTTCCAAGTCGATTGAGATATACCTTTTCTCCGCCTTTGACAGCCGTCCATAAATGTTTGCCTTTTCTGCCCTGATTGTTTTTAATCACAGCGTTAGCCGCTTCCAAAATATTCTCGGTAGAACGATAATTTTGTTCCAATCGAATGGTTTTGGCACCGGGAAAAGTACTTTCAAAAGACAATATATTTTCAATGGTAGCACCACGGAACTTGTAAATACTCTGGTCATCGTCACCGACCACGCAAATGTTTTTATGATAGCCAGAAATCAAACTGATAAGTTGATATTGCAAGGGATTAGTGTCCTGATATTCGTCCACCATAATATATTTGAATTGTTTGCTGTAACGCTCACATATAGACGGAAATTGTTCCAGAATCTCGACTGTTTTGAGTATCATATCATCAAAGTCAAGTGCGTTTGCATCTTTGAGTGCGGCACAATACTCGGCATAAATCCGAGCGATACATTGATTGAGGTAATTATTTCCATTTGCCTGTAAATACTCACTTGGTGCAACTCTGGCATCCTTGGCGCGTGAAATAAGATTGAGTACCATTCGAGGTGAAATGGATTTTTCATCTATGCTCAATCTTTTCTCAATATCTTTGATTACACGTAAACAGTCATCGGTTGCATAAATCGAAAAATCGTGTCGATATCCTATATTTTCAATTTCCCTGCGTAATATACGCGCACAAAAAGAATGAAATGTGGATGCCCAGACATCTGCCCCTGACTGACCAATCATATCGGAAATGCGTTCCTTCAATTCACCGGCCGCTTTGTTGGTAAAAGTAATGGCAAGAATTTCAAACGGTCTGCAGAGTCCTTTTTCTAAAATATGTGCGATGCGCTGAATCAAAACGGTAGTCTTGCCACTACCGGCACCCGCTAAAATAAGAAGTGGTCCTTCCGTGGCAAGCACGGCTTGTTTTTGCATCTCATTCATTCTCGAAAAATGTTGATTAATTTTTTCAGTATCCAAGATGGGCATGATTTCCT
>JAZRAZ010000238.1:0-11952 GCA_045634825.1 Eubacteriales bacterium
TGCAGCGATTGCTAACTTGGTTGAGGTGAGTGCCGTTTTAATGGGATTGGCCTGTGCGATGGCGGGGCCTGCATAGGCGGCAAGAGCAACTGGCGGGGTGAGGTCTGCAACAATACCGAAATAGAATACAAAGAAATGTGCCGCAATCATCGGAACACCCATCTGTACCAAAATCGGTGCGCAGGTAGCAGCCATAATACAGTAATTGGCAGTAGTCGGTACACCCATGCCCAACACAATACAACACAGCATTGTTAAGAATAGGGCAATAATGACCTGATTGCCTGCCAGGGCGACAATGCCGTTGAATAACATATAAGCAAGACCTGTAACACCAATGATGCCGGCAATAATACCTGCCACACCGCAAGCGGCAGCAACCGATATCATTCCTTGACCGCCGGCGGCAAGTGCTTCCAACAAGCGTTTGGGAGTAATGCGATGTTCTTTGTCAAACAGACTTACTATAATGGCAACAACGATTGCGATAGCAGCCGCATAAGCGATGGAGTATGTGCTGGTGCCAACCAGATAAATTAATAAGAGTAGTGGTAATAGCAGATAAGTTTGTTTTAAAAGCGGCTTAAGGCGAGGCAGTTCTTCCTTGCTCAGTCCGCGCAGTCCTTCTTTTTTTGCTTCTAAGTGTACAGTGATGAAAACGCCTGCAAAATACAGCACTGCGGGTAATATGGCTCTGAGAACAATATTGGAATACGGAACGCCGATGGTTTCTGCCATCAAGAAGGCGGCGGCACCCATAATGGGGGGCATAATTTGACCGCCCGTGGAAGCAGAGGCTTCAGCAGCAGCGGCAAATTCCGGCTTATATCCTGTACGCTTCATCAGCGGAATGGTGACGGCTCCTGAACCTACGGTGTTAGCAACAGATGAGCCTGAAACCATACCTTCTAATGCCGAGGCTACTACAGCAACTTTTGCAGGACCGCCTGAAAAGCGCCCAACCAATGCATTGGCAATTTTGATAAAGAAGTCTGCTATGCCCGTGCGCTCCAGAAAAGCACCAAAAATGATAAACATAACGATGAATTTGGAGCATACATTAATCGGTGTAGAGAGGACACCTTCTTTTGAATAAAACAGAACTCGTACATATTCGGTGATACGGGCAAAAATGTTAGGATTAGTTGAACCCCATATCAAAGCATAAATCAACAATGCACCTGCAACGCACAAAATCGGAAGCCCAACACTGCGGCGGCATAGTTCTGCCAAAGCAATGATGCCAACAATGCCGATAAAGACTTCAAGTTCGGAAATTTTAAAACGGGAAACAATTTCTGTGGCATTAAAGCAAAAATACAAAAACGCACCGGTGCCCGCGACCATTAAAAGAATATCATACCAAGGCAGAAAGTTAACCTTTTGTACACCTTTTTTGGCGGGAAATACCAGAAAACCAATGAAAATAATAAACGCCATAAAGGAGGTCAGTCGCACTTCGTCAAGCCAAGTGGCAAATAAAGTTACATAAATGCAAAATACAGAAAATACCGCAAGTATACAAGTGATAATGAATTTAGGAGTACCTTGCCATATGCGTGTGTTTGACTCGCGGTCAAACTTTTTCATCACATCATCCAAATTCATTTCCTGCGGCGTTTCTGCTGCGATTTTTTTCTTAAAAAAATTCATAGAAACACCTTCTTGGGAAAAATATTTTAAATCCGGTAGATTTTTAAAGACAAAAAATTGGCTGCAGTAATATTCTCCTGCAGCCAATGTTGTGCAAGTGATAAAGGGTTATTCAACCGCTACTTCGATGCCTTTCTCAGCAAAATATTTTGCAGCACCGGTATGGAAGGGAACCGTGATACCGTTGGTTGCATTCTCCAAAGAGAGTTCAGCACCTTTAGCGTGTGCTGCAGTAATAGCATCAATGTTGTCAAAAATGGATTTGGTGATGTTGTAAACATCATCCTCGGTTGCATTTTGGCTGACAATCAAGGTCGCCTTAACGGTGACGGTGCTGATTTCTTCGCTTTGCCCTGTATATGTATTGGCAGGAATCTTATAAGAAGTATAATAGGGAGAGGCTTCCATCAACTTAGCGGCAATATCTCCGTCAATGGGTACAAGATATGCGGAAGCGCTGGTGCAAAGTTCCTGAATAGCAGGAGTGGGAGCGCCGGCTACGATAAAGGCAGCATCAATTTTCTTATCTTTGAGCGCGTCAGCCGAATCTGCAAATGATTGATATTGGGGTTGAATGTCTTTTTCGGTCAAACCGGCCGCGGCAAGAATGTCAATGGCGTTAAAATAAACACCGGAACCTGCAGCGCCGATGGAAACCTTTTTGCCTTTCAAATCAGCAACGCTCTTAATGCTTGGGTCCATAGTTACTAACTGAACAGCCTCGGCATACAAACCGCCGATAACGCGGAAGGATTTAAGTGCTCCTTCTTTTTCAAAAGAACGTTTTCCTTCCCAACCGTAAGCCATAACATCAGATTGTACGGTAGCAAGTTGGTAGTTGCCGCTGTCAATACCTAAAATGTTGGCTTTGGAACCGTCGGTGGAAACAACATTTACAGTAATACCTGCTGTGGCTTTGATTTGACTACCCAAAATACCGCCGTAACCGTAATAAGTTCCTGCAGTACCGCCGGTACCCATGGTCATCGCAGAACCACCGCCACAGGCGGCGAAGGTAACCAGTGTCACAATTAAAAGTAAAATAGCAATTGTGCGTTTCATAAATTCCTCCTAAAACTAAATTTATAAACATTATATAAAATTTTTCTACTTTTTGCAAGAAAAAAATCCTATATAAATGAAAAAGACATAAAATATTGGGAAAATAATAATTTTGAAGATAGAAAATATAATAATAATGTGATTTAGATTTGGGAGTGTTGTTATATGCTTAATAGCGAAATTTATAAAAAAATAATTGGGCGTGGACCGAATAAATACTTTGGGACGGATGGTTTCAGAGGAGAGGCAAATTGTTCTCTGACTTCAATGCAGGCATATCGAGTCGGTAGATTTTTGGGATGGTATTATGGCTCAGAACTTGCTGATTGTGTAAAACCCGGTTATCAGCCGCGAATTGTGATTGGAAAGGATACACGCCGTTCCAGTTATATGCTGGAGTATTCCATTGTTGCAGGGATTACGGCTTCGGGCGCTGATGCTTATATGCTTCATGTAACCACTACACCAAGTGTATCATATGTTACAAGACAAGACGAGTTTGATTGTGGTATTATGATAACGGCTTCGCACAATCCCTTTTATGATAACGGCATTAAAATTATCAATCAGTTCGGAGAAAAACTGGATGATATAACAACTGCCTTAATTGAGGCATATATTGATGGCGATTTGGATGCGTTGGGCATAGAAGGAGAAGACATTCCTTGGGCAAAGCGTGATAAAATCGGGAAAATTGTCGACTATATGTCAGGAAGAAACCGATATGTCGGTTATTTGATTTCTGTAGCATCCAATTCATATAAAAATTTAAAAATTGGACTTGATTGTGCCAACGGTGCAAGTTGGATGATTGCCAAAGCAGTATTTGATGCTTTGGGAGCGCAAACCGTGGTAATCGGCGCTGAACCTGATGGTTTAAATGTCAACGATGGGTACGGTTCTACGCATATTGGAAAACTTTGTGCATTGGTAAAGGAAAAACACCTGGATGTAGGATTTGCTTTTGATGGCGATGCAGATCGCTGTATTGCAGTGGACGAAAATGGAAAAGAGGTTGACGGCGATGGTATAATGTATGTACTGGCAAATCGTCTAAAGCAAAAGGGGATGTTGAATTTGAACACAGTTGTGGCAACTGTAATGTCTAATAGCGGTTTTTTTGCCTCTTTGAAGGAAAAAGGCATAGACTGTTTGCAAACGCAAGTCGGGGACCGCTTTGTGTATGAGCAGATGCAAAATAATGATTTTAGCATCGGCGGTGAACAGTCGGGGCACATTATTTTAAAAAAATATGCTACTACCGGTGACGGGATTTTGAGTGCAATTATGATTGCTGAGGAAATGTGTGACCGCAAAAGTTCACTGGGCAAGCTTGTGGAATCGCTGATTTTATATCCGCAATATGTTGTAAATGTAAGGGTGAAGGATAAGGATGAAGTAGTCAATGATGCCAAGGTTTCCGCTAAATTGGCAAGTGTCACAAAAATGATTGATGGTAACGGCAGAGCGTTGCTTCGCAAAAGCGGAACAGAACCTGTAATTCGTATTATGATTGAGGCGGAAAGCCAAGAATTGTGTGAAAAATATGCAAAAATGATAGAAAATACTATTATAGAAAGAGGGCATCGCAGTGAATAAACTTATAAAGACAAAAGAGTTGTATCAATGTCAGATAGAGTATCTAAAGGATTGGTTTGAACAGTATGAGTATCCTTGGCAAATGTTGCCCGAAATTAGTACAAAAATTGAAAGCCTTTTAAGAAGTGGGATAAGCGGTTTTTCTGAGTTAAAAGCGGGTGTATTAGTTGGAGAAAATGTCAAAATTTCAGAATATGTAACTATAGAAGCGCCTGCAATCATCGGTCATAGAACTGAAATTAGACCGGGTGCTTTTATCAGAGGAAATATCATTACCGGTAGTGACTGTGTACTCGGCAATTCCTGCGAATTTAAAAATTGTATTTTGTTGGATAAAGTACAGGCACCGCACTACAATTATGTCGGTGATTCCATTTTGGGAAACAGAGTGCACATAGGGGCAGCAACTGTTTGTTCTAACTTAAAGACAGACGGTAAGGCGGTTGTTATTCACGCGGATGAATCTGTAAATACCGGAATACGAAAGATAGGCGCTATATTAGCAGACGATGTAGATATCGGATGCGGATGTGTTATCAATCCCGGGACGGTTATCGGAAAAAATACCTGGGTATATCCTTTAACAGCGTTGCGTGGTGTTTATTCGGCAAATTGTATTGTGAAAAGTCCGACAAATGTGGTTTTGAAAATCTGATTTCACTATTAATATGTTAAACTGTACTTGACAATGTATAATATTTTTATTACAATAAATTAAGCGAATGGTTAATCTTTCTAAAGTTTTGGTCGTTAGACTTTACAGTGGAATTTTCCATTCGTTATTTTTTAGTTGACATATTTGGAAAGGAAAAGGCTAAAAAATGAAAGTAAGCGTTATTCTTCCGACATATAGGCGTGAGCAAGAACTTATAAATGCTCTTGAATCTCTTTATGGGCAAAAATTTAATGATATTGAAATTATTGTAATTGATGATAATGATGATGAGGGATGGAACCAAAAGGTTGAAAACATTATTCAAAGGTACAAAGATAAATACCCTCATATCCCACTGGTTTGTTTGCAAAACCATCCGAATTTCGGCTCGGCAAAAACAAGAAATGTAGGAATTGACGCTGCCCGAGGCGAGTTTATTACCTTTCTTGATGATGATGATGTTTATTTGGAGGATAAAATTCTCAAACAGTATCAGTTTATGGTAAAAGGTGCATTAGATTATTCTATAACAGATTTAGACCTTTATCATACTGACGGAAGGTTTTGGGAAAGCAGAAAAAGGAATTATATTAACAGTTACGATACCGATTCCTTGTTTAAATGTCATATGATGCATCATATGACGGGAACCGATGCACTTATGTTTCGTGCCGATTATTTACGCCGAATTGGTGGCTTTGGGAACATTGATGTCGGAGACGAGTTTTATCTAATGCAACGAGCAATAGAGAACAAAGGAACGTTCGGATATCTTTCGGGATGTGACATCAAAGCATATGTGCACGAAGGAGAGGTCGGAGGAATTTCCTGCGGAGAACAAAAAATCAAAGGTGAAAATCAACTTTACGAACATAAAAAGCAGTACTTTGGGCAATTAGATAAAAAGACCGTACGATACATTAAAATGAGACATTATGCTGTTTTAGCATTTGCAGAAATTCGTAGGAAAAATTATTGGGGTTTTTTCTTTAACGGCATCAAATCTTTTTTAGTTGCTCCTATTGCTTGCATCAAACTTATTGTTGAGGTAATAAATGAAAAAAATCGGCATTGCCACAGTATATACCGGATATAATTATGGCTCGGCTCTACAAGCGTATGCAACCAAGCAAATACTTTCTGGGCTTGGTTATAAAGCAGAGTTACTGAAAATAAAGGGAAGTATATTTCCGGGCAGAGATATAAGATTAAAAAAACTTGCTATTATATTGTTTAGAACTTTTTTTCGCGCGGGCGGTATCAAGAAAATCAAAAGTTACAGCAAGAACATCACTCAAAAGTTGCCGAACGGGACTAAAGAACTTTTCATTAATTTTATTTCCAATGATTTACAACCCAGTATGGTTTCTTACCGCACCTTAAAAAAAGAGGCGAGTCAGGGAGATTATGATGCTTTTTTATGTGGGAGTGACCAGATTTGGAATTCTGGCGTGCCCTATGTTGACCCGTTTTATTATCTTCGATTTGCTCCTTTTGAAAAACGCATTGCTTTTGCTCCGAGTTTTGGCAGAGATTATGTGCCGGATTTTAATAAAAAGAAAATCACAAAGTTTGTTTCTGAAATTCAAAACATCTCAGTTCGTGAATTATCGGGAGCCAAAATCATTAAAGAACTAACGGCAAGAAAAGCGGAGGTGCTGATTGATCCCACATTGGTATTAAGCAAAGAAGAATGGAGTCAGTCACTGGAACTTTGCGATTCTATTACTGACAAATATTTACTGGCGTATTTTTTGGATAGACCTTCTAAAGAAACCATCCAAAGAATTGAACAAATCAGCCATAAACTCAAATTAAAAATCATTGTTTTGCCATATGAATTTGATGAGTGTGATTTAGGATTGCCGAAGATTGCAGGACCTCGCGAATTTGTGCAATACATAAAAAATGCAGAATTCGTTTGTACCGATTCTTTCCATGGAACAGCTTTTTCGCTCAATTTCAACATTCCGTTTTATACTTTTGAAAGAAATTATGTGAATGGTGAAAAACAGTCGGCTCGAATTGAATCTATACTGCAAATGGCAAACCAAACTCAAAGATACAATCCTCAAAGCATAGATGAATGTATGAATATTTCTTTTAAGACAGTAAATTCTTTTTTGGAGAATGAGAGAGCAAAGGTATATAAATATTTATCGGATTCTCTTGGTGAAAAAATTGAAATGAAAAATAATATTACCTTACCTAATAGTATACATAATTGTACGGGATGTGGCATATGCTCCGTAGTTTGCGCTCAAAATGCGATAACTATAGAAGAAAGCAAAAACGGGTTTTATCGTCCGGTTTTAGATGAAAATAAATGTACAGGATGTTCATTGTGTACAACGATATGTTATAAATTTGACGATGTTTTTTGTCCAAAAGAGCAGGAAAATTTTGAATGTTACAGTGCCGTAAATAAAGATGAAAACGAATTGTATAGCGCATCTTCGGGTGGGGTATCCATTGAACTTATGAGAGAATGCCTTACGCGTGGTTACTATGTTGTCGGGGTCGCTTATGATGCAAAAATTGAACGTGCGGTTACCAAAATTGCTAAGACATCAGAAGAGTTAGAGCAATTCAAAGGTTCTAAATATTTTCAAAGTTTTACGGTTGACGCTTTTAATTTAATCGCCCAAGATAAAAGCGACCAAAAATATGCAATATTCGGTACTCCTTGTCAAATATTTGGGGTTTCCAAGATGGCACAACTTCAAAAAAAACGAGACAAGTATATTTTTGTTGATTTTTTTTGCCACGGCTGTCCCAGCCTAAAGGTTTGGGACAAGTATTTGGATTACACAAAGAAAAAACACCGTATTGCTAAATTGGAACAAATTGTTTTTAGAAGTAAAACAAATGGGTGGCATGAATTTACATTTGATTTTTTTGCAAATTCGAAAAAAATCACAAGTTCAAAATACAATGATCCTTTTTATGAACTCTTTTTTGGAAAAGATGCGATGAATGAGGCTTGCTTTGATTGCATTTCCAGAAGCACTGTTGCGAAGACAGATATTCGCATAGGAGATTTCTGGGGAAAAAGATTTAATGAGGATACCAAGGGCGTTTCTGCGGTAGTCATAGCAAGTGAAATCGGTAAAGACTTGTTTGCTTCTGTTGCTTCAAAATTCTATTTGGAAAGAGTCGAATTTGAGGAAATAATCGGCGCTCAATCATACGGCAAGGTGCATAGATATAATCCTAATAGACGAGAAAGGTTGCTTGCGTTGCTTTCTGGAACAAATGATATAAATGCCATTGTCAAACAATATAGAAAGATGTTGCCGATAAGAGTGAATGTAAAAAGAATGTTAAAGACTGTAATCAAACATTTGCCGTTTTCGTTATATTTAAAAATCAAAAACATTTTCAACTGATAATGAGGCGTGTATAAATGACTAAAAGATTTGAAATTTTGTGTGCCACAATGCACCAGACTGACTTTTCAAAACTCAAAGAAATGAATGTACATTCCGATATTGTTTATGCCAATCAGTGTAACCGTACCGCATATGAAGAACTTAAGTTTGACGGGCACACTGCAAAAATGATTTCTACCCAAACACGCGGAGTCGGAAAGAATCGAAATTTGGCATTGTTGTATGCATCGGCAGATATTTGTTTACTTGCCGATGATGACGTGCGATATGAAGACGACATGGAAGAAAAGATCCTTACGGAATTTGCAAATCATCTTGATGCGGATGTTATGGCATTTAATGTTCGGTGTACAAACCCTGATCGTCATCCACCAATTTATTTAAAAACCAAAAAGTGGCCTAGGATCGCAGGAATTCCTTGGGGAACATATCGAGTTGCTTTTCGTTTGAGTTCGATGTGTAAGGCAAACGTGTGGTTCACAATGCTTTTTGGCGGCGGATGTCTTTTTCCAGCAGGGGAAGATACCATGTGGATTGATGCGATGCGTAAACTTGGATTGACGGTATATGTTTCTAAAGAGTTTATCGGCACGGTATCACACAAAGATTCAACTTGGTTTGATGGATATAATGAAAGATATTATTACGGTGTTGGGGCTTTGCATGAAGCAATTAATCCCAAAATTTCCGAAATTAGATTTTGGTATAAAATTTTCAAAACCAGAAGCCAAAAAAACATGTCGGTACATGAAAAGCTTAAGTGGCTCAGACACGGAAAAAAGGGTTATCATAAGATGCTATCCTATGAAGAATATATTAAAGATGTTATTGATGACTAATTTATTTGTATAGGAGAAAAAATGAGTCTTTTTAAAAACAAAACACTTTTAATAACCGGTGGAACAGGGTCTTTTGGAAACGCGGTGTTGAATCGGTTTTTGGATACCGATATCGGTGAAATCCGCGTGTTTTCACGCGACGAAAAAAAGCAGGACGATATGCGTCATGAGTTCCAGGCAAAGATGCCGAATGTTGCCGATAAAATCAAGTTTTATATTGGTGATGTACGCGATTTGCAATCTGTAAAGAATGCTATGCACGGAGTGGATTATATTTTTCACGCCGCGGCGCTCAAACAAGTGCCTTCTTGCGAGTTTTTTCCCATCGAAGCGGTTAAGACCAATATACTCGGAACAGAGAATGTTCTGACGGCGGCAATTGATGCCGGAGTAAAGAAGGTCATTTGTTTGTCAACAGATAAGGCGGCTTATCCTGTCAATGCCATGGGTACCTCCAAAGCAATGATGGAGAAGGTTGTGGTCGCAAAGTCAAGAACCATCTCGGCTGACAAAACCAGCATTTGTTGTACTCGATACGGTAATGTTATGTGTAGTCGCGGTTCGGTAATTCCGCTTTGGATTGAACAGTTGAAGGCGGGTAACCCCATTACCATTACAGAACCAACGATGACAAGGTTTATTATGTCTTTGGACGAAGCAGTTGATTTGGTTTTGTTTGCATTTGAAAATGGTGTCAGCGGTGATATTCTGGTACAGAAAGCGCCCGCCTGCACTATTGAAACGCTTGCAAAAGCCGTTTGCAAACTTTTTGCGCCCGATGCAGAAATTCGAGTAATCGGTATTCGTCACGGAGAAAAAATGTATGAAACTTTGCTGACAAACGAAGAATGTGCGGGTGCTGCCGATATGGGTGATTTTTATCGTGTGCCCTGTGATAAACGCGATCTTAATTATGATAAATTCTTCAATAGCGGTGATACCCGGCGCAATCCTTTGACTGAATTCAATTCTAATAATACTGAATTATTGGATGTCGATGAGGTAATAGAAAAACTGCTTTCACTTAAATATATCCGTGATGAACTGGAAGCAATGAAAGGATAGGTTGAATGAATATCCTGATAACCGGTGCTGCCGGCTTTGTTGGCAAAAATCTTTCCGTTGCTCTTAAAAATATCCGCGATGGCAAAGATAAAACGCACCCTGAACTTAAAATTGATGAACTATACCTTTATGATATCGACAGCCCATCCGAGCTACTGGAACAAGGCTGTCAAAAGGCCGATTTTGTTTTTCATTTGGCAGGAGTCAATCGTCCGCAAAATGAAAATGAATTTATGGAGGGAAATTTTGGATTTTCCTCCAAATTATTGGATATCTTGAAAAAATATAACAACACTTGTCCTGTTATGCTTTCAAGTTCTGTACAAGCAACTTTGATAGGCCGCTATGACAGTGAATATGGCAGAAGCAAAAAAGCCGGTGAACAGTTATTTTTTGAGTACGGTGAGCAAAGCGGTGCCAAAGTTTTGGTCTATCGATTTCCAAACTTGTTTGGAAAATGGTGCAGGCCAAATTATAATTCAGCTGTGGCTACTTTTTGTAACAATATTGCAAATGATATGCCTATCACGGTGAGTGATTCTTCTGTTCGATTGGAACTACTTTATATTGACGACCTTGTGGATGAAATGTTACTTGCATTGGTGGCCAAAGAGCATCGCTGTGAGTTTGAGGGGATTGATGCAGTGATATGTGAAAATGGCAGGTTTTGTGTGGCACCCATTACTCATAAAGTGACTCTTGGAGAAATTGTTGATTTGTTACGTCAATTTCAAAGTCAGCCCCAGGGACTTGTGATGCCGGAAATCCCTAATGGGTCGTTTGCAAAGAAATTATATGCCACATATCTTTCGTATCTTCCAAAAAACAAGGTGGCGTTTCTTCTGAAAATGAATTGTGATGACCGAGGTAGTTTTACCGAGTTATTAAAAACGGAGAAGTGTGGTCAATTTTCAGTAAATATCTCAAAACCAGGAATTACAAAAGGACAGCATTGGCATCATACAAAATGGGAATTTTTTATTGTTGTTTCCGGTCATGGTTTGATTCAACAAAGGAAAATAGGAACAGATGAGGTGCTGAACTTTGAGGTGAGCGGTGAGGTAATTCAGGCAGTACATATGTTGCCGGGATATACACACAATATCATAAATTTAAGTAATGCCGAGGATTTGATTACTGTAATGTGGGCAAATGAGTGTTTTGATGTAAATCACCCGGACACTTTTTTTGAACCTGTCGAATAAGTAAAAACCGACTTCATACAATGAAGTCGGTTTTTGTGTTATTTATCAAATGTGTAAAAGTTAATATAAATGTTGGGTGTTAAACTGTGCGTTCAAATGCCTACATATTAAATCACATCGCAGGTGCGAATGTAATCAAGTTGAAGAAATGCACCTTGCGGTGATGACATACACGCTAACGTGTGATTACATACCAAAACTTCGGCTTGAATAAAAATAAGACAGTCTTTAGACTGTCTTATTTTTGGCAGGGGCAGAAGGACTTGAACCCTCGGCACGCGGTTTTGGAGACCGCTGCTCTACCAACTGAGCTATACCCCTAATTGCTATGATATTATAACAAAAGTTTTTCAATAATGCAAGTACATTTTGAAAAAATCTTAACGATTCGTTACTGTTTTACTTAGAAAAAATTGCAAGTGTAGCCAGGGTTGACTTTTGAATTTGTGTGTGTTATATTTAATATGTATACATATTAAAAA
>JAZRAZ010000239.1:0-1232 GCA_045634825.1 Eubacteriales bacterium
ATAATCAATCCTGCAAACTCATATTTATAGAGTTCCAGTCCGAACAATACGCCCAGTCCCACATCGTCAATACCGCCCTGCATCGCGCGGTCCATCGCTTCGGTATGATAGTCATAGTCGTGCTTGGGACCGGTGGGATGCAACTTAAGATAACTGTCCTTATGATAAGTTTCTTGGAAGAGAATGTAGGTGCCAATGCCCGCCTCTTTGAGTTTTCGGTAATTTTCCACGGTGGTGGCGGCAATATTGACATTGACGCGCCGAATATCCCCGTTTTTGTGGTGCACCGAATAGATGGTGTCAATACACTCTAAAATATATTCAATCGGATTGTTTTTGGGGTCCTCCCCTGCCTCAATCGCAAGGCGCTTGTGCCCCATATCCTGCAGGGCAATTACTTCGGCACGCACTTCCTCCTGAGTGAGTTTTTTGCGCGGAATACGCTTGTTTTTTAAATGGTACGGACAGTAAACACATCCGTTAATGCAATAATTAGACAGATAGAGGGGTGCAAAAATAACAATGCGGTTACCGTAAAACTTTTGCTTGATTTCCCCTGCTATTTGATAAATTTTTTCGATTTTTTCGGGGTTTTCGCAAGCAAGCAGTACACTTGCCTCACGGTGTGAAAGCCCTGCACAGACATACCCCGTTTCCGTCTTTTTAGGACGCGCTTTTTCCAATATCTCATCAATCAGCGCATCATTGTTTTTGTTGGCTTCGGCATATTCGAGGGTGGCTCGAATTTCCCCGTCATTAATAAATTCTTCCGCTTTGAGCGATTTTACATTATATTCAGCCATTTTTCTATTCCTTTCTGTCACCGCGACCGACGGCAAGGGTCATACCGATATTTTCCACCAACGCCCGCAATTTGTCTATTTGCTCGGCAGCCTCACTGCCGCTTGATTTTTTATTGTTATACAACGCGTACTTAGCGCGTACACTTTGAGGAGAAAGATTGGGCATCACGACATTGGCGCCTGCCAGCAGTCCCTTTTGTCTGCCATCTTCCCCGAGTGTTGCCAGTGCGGTAGTGGCGGGAAGCAACACCCCAGGCTCAATCAACCGCAACAGCGACAGTAAAATACAGGTCATCTCCGCATCTCCTGCCGTTTTTTCCCCAAACGGAGTGTCGGCATGTGGAATAAAGGGGCCGATGCCACACATATCGGGACGAAAAGTTTCAAACAACTTCAGTTCCCTTGCCACCATTTCTATGGTCTGCCCCG
>JAZRAZ010000240.1:0-4451 GCA_045634825.1 Eubacteriales bacterium
GCCCGCGTCCTCGCTATCCCCTACCGTGGCATTGAAGCCGCTTGGTACGCGTGGGAGAATATGTATAACGCCATCGCAGGCACCGATGCCTATGCCGAGCTATTCGACCCGAGCACAGCCACAATCCTTGCCAGCACTCTCGACTGTTAAAGGGGGCTACCCCCTTTTTCATATTAAGAAAGAGAATATATTATATATAATCGTTTCAGCCGGCCGCTTTCCCACGCAGCGGCCGGAATTTCGATTTCATATATAATATACAATTTTTTCCTCCCCCTACCCGGCCCCAATTATATATAATATATTTTCCCTAAACCCCTTGACACCCTGCCCCCTATGTGATATAATGGGCTTGTACCAAGAGGAAGGGCAATCGACCTTCAATCGAGGTGCAAGGGCGTAGAAAATATATTTTCCGAACCCCCTTGACAACCTGCCCCCTATATGGTATAATACCAATAGCAAAAGCGAAGGAGAAGAAAGCTATGTACCCCATTTCCGTTACCATATGCCTTATTATCGGTGGCATATTCCTGTTCATCGGGCTGATGTGCGATTGGCTCGAACAAAAGTACCCCGCCATCGTGTGTGCGGTTCTCGCGTGTGCGGCGATGCTTCACCCTCTGTTCTATGCTATGACTTTGAATTGCCCTATTGATTGATATACCTCCACCTCTTTCTGCTGGATTGGCGGGACTGAACATCCCGCCTTTTCAGCGCCCCGCGGAATATATAATATAGTATATTAAGGCGACCGGGCGCCGGAATATATTATATAGGATATAATTGGGAAACAAAATATATTATTCAAATCGCAAAAAACCTATTGACAACCCACCCCCAATGTGCTATAATGGACTTGTTCCAAAGGGGGATGGGAATACCCCCCAAGCGCAAGGGAACCCCAAGAAAATATATTCTTGAAACCCCTTGACAAATCCCACCCCCTATGGTACAATATAATCACAACAAGGGAACGACACCCTCAAAAACGAGAAAGGTTACCACCTATGGCAAAGAACCCCCTGACTTACTCCGAGGCTCTGACCAACGCCCTCGCCCTTGATGGGCTGAATGAGGACACCCGCGCCACCCTCAATGCGCTCAAGGCTTCTATCGAGAAGAAGAACGCCGCTGACCGCAAGCCGACCGCCACGCAGACCGCGAACGGTAATACCAAGGCGGAAATCCTCGCCGTCCTCGCAGATGGCACCGCCCGCACCGTCACCGAGATTATGGCGGCTGTACCCACCCTGAATGGGGCTTCCAATCAGAAGGCTTCTGCCCTCGTCAGGCAGTTGGTTGAGGAAGGCTCCGTGAAGCGCGAACTCGTGAAGCGCAAGGCGTATTTCTCCCTCGCCTGATAAGGGAGAGCACCCCCGCCTGTTGCCTCCGCAGGCGGGGGCATATTTTTTGCCCGAATAATATATAATATATTTTCGGGCCCGGCCGCAATTATATATAATATATTTTGCGGCGGGGGCTTGACTTTTAATAAAACATTTGGTATAATTACTATGCTGAAAGAGAGAAAGGAGAATACCCCAATGAAGATTATGTTTGATATGGACGGCACGATTGCTGACTTCTACGGAGTGGAAGGCTGGCTCGAATATTTGGAAGCCTATTTGACCACCCCCTATGAAATCGCAAAGCCCCTGCTCCACTTCGCCACCCTCGCCCGAATGTTGAACCGCTTACAGAATGACGGATATGAAATCGGGATTATAAGTTGGTGTTCCCGAAGCGGCACTCCCGAATACAACGCCCAAGTTGCCCTTGCAAAGCGGAGATGGCTTGCAAAGCACCTGCCGAGTGTGCGGTTTGATGAAATCCACATCGTCCCCTATGGTACACCGAAAAATCTTTTCAACACGGGAAATGACATTCTATTTGACGATGAAGAGCCGAACCGCAGAGCGTGGACAGGAAACGCATACAGACCAAATGAAATATTTACCGTCTTAAAGGGGCTGTAAGCCCCTTTTCTTTTTCGCCCCCAATAATATATAATATATTTTCCCGGCCGGGCGCGAAAATATATTATTTGAAATTGAAAAAAGTGCTTGACAAATGCGCTCCAATCTGCTATAATACCAATAGTGAAAGGAAAGGAGATATTCACAATGAAAAAGTCAGTTTATTTTCAGACCGAGCTTGACCGCATTACCGACCCGACCCTGCGCGAGTTTTGCGCCCGTTTTCTGGACGAGCGCGTGGGCGCGTGGTTCTGGGGGAGCGGTGCTTCGTCCTCTGGTAAGTTTCACCCCGTATTTTCGCAGGGTTGGGGCGGTTTAATTCGTCACATCAAGGCGGCTTGCCTGTTCCTCGAAGAACTGCTCCGCTTGAGCCGTTGGAGCTATATGCCCGAGCCGTACAAGGACTACGCCCGAGTTGCGATACTGCTCCACGATTGCGCCAAGTATGGCAAGGGGGACGAAATCAACAAGGACGATTATGAAAGGCATGGCGCAATCTGCGCCGAGATGGTAACGGAGTTTTGGGCAGAAGCCTATGAAGCAGAACACGGCAAGCTCCCCGACCTTATTCCTATGGCTATCCGTTCGCACATGGGACAGTGGACAAATCCGAGAGAGGATAGACCATTCACCTCGCTCGACCAGCTCGTTCACTATGCGGATTATATTTCAAGCCGTAATTTCATCGACATTCCGAGCGTAACTGCCGAGTATGAAGCAGTAGCCGAGCAGGAGCGCAAGGAGTTTGAGGAGCTGACCGCCGATATTCCGTTGCCGTTCTAAAAGAGGGGGACACCCCCTCTTTTTTTTGGGCGCAAAAATAATATATAATATATTCGCCCGGGCGCAAAAATATATTATTTTAACCCCTTGACATTTGATTTGACTTTTGTTATAATATTATCATCAAAGAGAGGAGATACAAACCAATGGAAAGAGTAAAGCAGTTTTTCAAAATCGAGGAGCCGTACCGCTTTGAGTGGAATGACCTTCGTTGCCTTGCAACCATCGCCAATGTTGTATTGATAATGTTCTTCGGCTTGTCGATTGCGTGGTTCGGTCTGGGCATCGCTATCGTGGGACTAATTAAGGACTTAACCAGCGACCGCCACATCAACGGCATTTTAATGCACTTGGCAGGAGCCGCCCTCAATATCTACTTCCTTATTCTGTATTACGGAGCGTGATAATTATGGCTATCGCAATTATGTTATCTATCACTTTTATCTGGCTTGCGGTCGGCTATTGGGGTTTTGCCCTTGCCGCCAATCCTGACTTCAATAAAGCAAATATTCCAATGTTGCTTGCGCTATTCGTTTTTCCGTTCATTCTTCTGTTTACGGGCGCTGCCTTCGGGATGATATAATATATTATCCCGCCCGGGCTGGAAAATATATTATTTTAACCCCTTGACTTTTCATTTGACTTATGATAGAATATAAACACCAAGAGAAAGAGAGGAACATAAAATGACTATCCGTTTTGCGACAAAGGAAGATGAAATCCGCATTATCCGCGCCATACAGAACAAGCACATGGACTACAACCAGCCCACCCATGTGCGCGAGGATATTCGCGCCAATAGGCTCATTGTAGCAGAGGATAAGGGCAAGTTGCTCGGCTCGTGCGCTTTGGTCTATGAACCCGACTTCAACTATCATGCCATCAAGCGTTTGTGCGTTTTTGCCAAGACTTCAAGGGGCAAGGGCATTGCAACCGCTATGGTTAAGTGGCTTTGCGACTATTTCAGTATGTTAAAGATAGGCGCAACCCCGTGGACTACCAACCCCACAATGTGTCATATTTTTGAAAAGCTCGGCTTTGAATATCAGTACACCTTTTCCACCTATTACATGTTCTACCTCTTGAAGCGCAAATAATATATTTTGCGTACCCTATTGACAAATAAAAAAGTATTTGTTATAATTATAGTACAAAAGAAAAGGAGATGGACAACAATGACCGAAATGGAAAAGCTGGCAGAAATGCTCAAAAAGAACTATGTCCCCTATGCCGTGGGAGTGAACGGTTTGACCAAGACTCCCCAAATCCTCTACCCCAACGACCGCAACCCCATTTTCTCCATCATTTGCCACGAATACAGCTACGGCGGCAAGGAAGGCTTGCTTGAAATGATGGACTGCCGCGATGACGATTTGGAAGAGGAAGGCTTCCTCACCGCGCAGGAAGTGTTCGACCGCATTCACGCCGACCGAGCGAAAGCCCTCGGCAGAATATTTAACTACAAGAAGTAAGAAAAGGAGAAACCACTATGTTTAACAAGCTTCGCACCAAAATCCGTCAGCGCAAGAACCGTCTCCCCAAACTGTGCGTAAAGGTTGACCCCTACAAGCACAATGTCTACATCTGGGAAAAGGGACACAAGGACAAAATCGTGCTTTTCGCAGACTACGACACGCAGACCTTGCAGGATATGATGGTCGAGTTCTACTCCGATAAGTGCAAGGAAGA
>JAZRAZ010000241.1:0-9197 GCA_045634825.1 Eubacteriales bacterium
TTCACTCCGGACATTTATTTTGTGGCAGGTGAATTTGAAGGATTTGAAGTTACTAAGAAAGTTAATCTCTACGGATATAAATACGGTATTGACCCCAATGTTAAGGGCAGCGATATTTTACAACCCTGGACCCTGAACGAAAATCGTGGCAGCAACGAAACTGTGATTATCGGTAAAGTTGAAATTACAACTGCAGGTAAGGGTAACGATGTCCTGCTGGATGGTTTTACCATTGATAAGGCTGGTCAGATTTATGTGAACTGTTCTACTGAGGACCATGATGTAACCATTCAAAATATTGTGGTGGGGCAAAACGGCACTTGCTCTGATTATTGCATCTGGGCATCTCCTGCGCTTAATCCCAATAATGTATATATTCCTAACACCAATGCATACTATATGACATTTAATTTGAAGAATGTTTATGCAGATGGATACAAGGGTGCGGGAAGATTTATTCGATTTATTGCTGCGCAGCAAGCGGTGTTGGATAATATCTATTATGCCAATACTGATACAATGTTTTTGATTACAACGGCGGCAAGTACGGTTAAAAATGAATATGTTATGAAGAATTCATTTCTTTTTAACAATGTTCCAAGCGCTCATGCTGCTGATGACTCCGGTATTTATTCAAATAGGACATTGACGACAATCTTTCATGACAATCCATCAAATGTTGTTAAAATTCCAAGCATTACATATGCCAACAATGTATTTTATAATGCACATGGCAAAAACGGATATACTTTCTATTCTTGGCGACTGACTGCTTCGGCAGATACTCGTACATTTATAGAAAATACTTTTGTAACCGACAAAGGTGCTTTGGCACCAATGTATGTTGTGGAGTCAATTAGAAATATAACCACTAAATTTGATGTTTCACAGATCGTTATTAAAGAGAACCGTATGGTTGGTTATAACAACACTATTATGGCTAATTACGGTAATAATCTTTATGATGGAACATTAGATTTAAGCGATAACTTTACTTGGATACCGAGCGGAGCAGAAACACTTGATTTTTCCACCGTTGCTAAATGTCAGACATTGGATGGTAGGCAACCTACAAGAGATGGTAATCTCCCTGTCGATCTTGATGGACCTTACTATTTGGATTTTGATTTGACCAGAAGTACAGACATGTTGCGTGTTACTGATGTTGATTTGCAAGCGGTAGAAATAAGTGGCACAAATATTAAGGGCATTTTGACTAAAAGCGATTATGTGCCCGAGTTTACTTTCACTTGTAGTAACCATATTGACCGCACTATTATTATTAAAAATATAAATGCAGAAATCATTACTTCCATCAATGCATCAGGCACCTATACAGTTACATTGGGCTATGGAACGCAGAGTTGTGATTATACTTTGATAATTGATATGGCTATTGCATTTGAGGGAACAAATAGTTATCTTTTTGATCCCAAGTCCACTCAAGATGCTGCGTATTATTGGGATGAAACGGCATACTTGTTTACCTACGGCATCAATTTGTTTTCTGATTTAACAAAACTTTTTGCAAAGGCGGATGCTGATGGAGTTGCAATACCTAAAGTATTGCTTCCGGCGGGTAGAACCGAAGGCGATTACACCATTTCTCACTCTTGTGAGATATTAGGTTATCATTACGGCAAAAATCCTGTGGTTCGCGTAGAGGACCCCACTAAACCAGACATTCTTTCTTCTCAGCGTGGTCAAAATGAATCTGTTTTGACGGGTAAATGGATTACACAGTATACCGATAATAATATGACATTTATTTTTGACGGTATTACATTGGCAGGAAACGGTCGTTTCTTTGACAGTGGAGATGGTATGAATTACGAGACCGTTACCTACAAGAACATTATTTGTTCTGCTGGTGCATTTTCTGCTGATACAAAGGAAAATGCCCGTTTTGGTAACAAATCCTACAGTGAAAAGGAACTGACTTATCAGAATATTTGGATAGACTCAGTGAGCTCTAGTTCTGGTGTTGCGAGTGAAAATCAAGTCTTTTATTTCAATGGTTCAGATGTTTTGATTGACAATTTGTATATGGCAAATACCGAGTTGTCAATATGTGTCAATATCTATTTACAGTCTGCCGAGAAGTATACAAGAGGTCTGTCAATGACCATTCAAGACAGTAAATTCTATAATATAACGGCAGAAAACACTAGATTGTTGCAAACTTTTGAAGGCAACGAAACTGAAAAATATAAACATTATGCTGATCGAGAGTATGTTAGATATGTTGTTGAGAACAATATGTTCTATAATTGCTCACATCATATACAGAGCAATCCTTATTCTAATGCAATCTTTGTTTTGAACTATCCTTATCAATGCTTTAAATATGAATTTAGAGGTAATTCATTTGTTGAGGACAGACAAGTATATAATTTTGTAAAAAATGAAAAAGGACCGGCTTCTGATGTTTATAATCAATTTTTCCACTTCGTTCCTAAAAATCACGGCAAAGGACAAGTGAATGCTGAAAGCAATCTTGCTGAAAGTTTTGTATTTGAACGCAATCATTTCATCGGTCGAAACACCGTGATTAACTCAGAGAATGATCTCTTTAACGGTTCTATTGAACTGGAAAACAACTTCTTTGTTTCTTACGAAACTGTTCAAAACCTGAAGGGGCAAAGTGGCAAAATTGATATTTCAACCCTGCAGGGTGAAAATCCCAACAAGGTAATGAATGTACGTAACACCAAAAACGGTGTGCAGAATTACTATCTTGACTATGGTTTAAAATCATCTACTGCCGATACCGTTGCAAGTATTGGCAGAGTGGACCTAGTAAATCATATTATTGAACTGACAAAAGAGTCCGGAGTTTTGTCGGTTGCAGATTTGAATGCAGCCAAAGCAACTCCTGAAATTTATACTGATGTCGCTTGTACCAATTTGGTAAACAGTATTAATTGCGATAGTTTGAGTGACGGAACGCATATCTATTATGTGAAGTACACGACAACTGACACCAATCAAACCGATGTCTATACTTTGGTGCTTCATACTGCTACCACCGAACAAACCTATCCTGATGCTACGATGTATGATTCGTTGGCTGATGGTTTACCTTCCGATGTTAAATGGTATCGTATGATGGATGGGGAACTGTATTGCTTTGAAACCAATAATACGGTGTTTGGTGACATTGATGACATTGTTCTTCATACTCAGACAGATAAAGTCGATGTAATGTTGCCGGCGGGTGAATATACAAGTGATGAACTCGAAACTGTTGAAAGCGTTAACTACATTTATGATGAAAATGCTACAGTCGACGGTAATAAAGTAACCACTGAAACATTGGTCAACAGTAAAAAAGAAAAAATTAAGGTTGTATGTCTGGGCGACAGTATTACTTTAGGTACGGGTGCTGACCGTACCACGCAGTCCTATCCTGCACAACTTCAAGCAATATTGGATGAAAATCATCCAGAAGACTATGATGTTGTCAATTTTGGTCGTGGCGGCTCACTGGGTGCCAATGTTTCCGCTTACGGATATGAGAGTTTGTGGAATTATTCTCTTGCTTTAAAGGAAAATCCTGATATCGTTATTATTGCTTTTGGCGCTAATGATGTAGTATTAGGTCATGATGGTGTAGCAGTAGATTATTTCAAAGAGGAAATGCTGGAGATGATTGCTGAAATCAAGGCATTACCCACCAAACCGATTATTTACATCAGTACAACAACCAATGTACAGAAAGACAGCGACCGACCCGAAGAGAATGTTCAAGAGTTGCGCGCCATCCAGCGCGAAATTGCAAAAGAAGCAGGCGTTCATTTGTTGGATTCTTATGAACTTTCTTTAGGTTGGGTCAAAGAAGCTGAAGAACTGGATGAGATAATCTATTATCAAAATGGTGCAGATACTGTTCATTTTAATGAACTCGGCTATTATATGATGGCAAGAGATTACTACGATAATAAAGATAATAAACACAATAATGATTCTAGTATAACGATTGACTGGACAGAGCAGGGCGCTCATCAGCCTGAGGATGCTGAAATCAGCATTACCTTCAAACTGTTTAATGCCAAGCATACCAGTAGATTAAACGGCAACACCTATTTAACATTAACAGAAGCATTGATGGATGCAGAAGGTGGAGAAACCGTTGAACTGATTAAACCTGTTACGGAATCGTATGTTATCATCGATCCCGATGTATATGTTGATTTGAATGGATATACTTTGACGGCTGATCTTGTAGTTGGCATCAAAACCTCTGCGTTGTTTGATACTGATGCACAAAATAGAGGTAAAGTAGTAGTAGAGGATAAAGACTCTGTTGTGCTGGACCCTGTAAATAATGGTTATATGCCTGTTTATGATGGTGAAGGCTATATCTTTACAACGGTGAACTTTACAAATCGTTATAGATGGACACCGAATGGCGATGGTTCAGGCTTATATCAATTCTCGCCCTATTTTGAGGCATTTGCACACTCTGCTTTAAGAGAAGGTGCCGAAAATAGCGCGACTAAAATTGTATTAAGACTGACCTGGATAGAGAAAGATGCAAGCAACCGTGGTTATGCAGCAACTCAGGACTTTGTCTATAAAGATAAAACTGTTCAAACGGTTATTGACAGTTTTGGTGCTAATCAGGCACATCCTAACAACTACGCACAGGCGTTTAAAGCAACGCTAAATAGAACTGACCCCGATGCAAAAGACTATCTCATTTCGGCAGTCGTTATATCTGATACTGGCGTTGAAATTGCAACTCCAACTTTAGCATATTGATTTCTTGCATTTTGAACTTGTCACCTTTGACAAGAGTCAGAACAAAAGTAGGAGCAATTTGTAAACCTAATTTATCGCTGAAGGCGCAGGACAATCCTGCGCCTTCAGTTTTTGCATAAAAAGTTGTTTTTGGTTGACATTACTTGTAAAAAAATATATAATAATTTTAATTATGCACTAAAAGGAGAGTTTAAAATGCCAAAGGAACTTGCAAAGCAGTATGCTCCCGGCGAAGTTGAGCAGGATATATATGATTTTTGGCTGAAAGGCAAGTATTTTCACGCCGAACCTGATGCAGACAAAGTGCCGTTCACCGTTGTGATTCCGCCACCAAATGTAACAGGTCAACTTCATATGGGACACGCTTTGGATGAAACGCTGCAAGATATTTTAGTCAGATACAAAAGAATGCAAGGATTTAACGCATTGTGGGTGCCTGGTACCGACCATGCAGGTATTGCCACGCAGATTAAAGTGGAGGAAGAACTGCGCAAAAATGAGGGACTTACTCGTCACGATTTGGGCAGAGAAGAGTTTTTAAAACGCGTTTGGGCGTGGAAAGAACAGTATGGCAGTCGGATTATCAATCAGCTTAAAAAACTGGGTTCCAGTTGTGATTGGGACAGAGAGCGCTTTACGATGGATGAGGGTTGCTCAAAAGCTGTCAAAGAGGTATTTATCAATCTGTACAACAAAGGCTTGATTTATAAAGGCAATCGCATCATCAACTGGTGTCCGAATTGTATAACGGCACTTTCTGATGCCGAGGTAGAATATGATGAGCAACAAGGAAATTTCTGGCATATTCGCTATCCTGTCAAAGACAGTGATGAGTTTGTGGAAATTGCAACCACCCGTCCTGAAACGATGTTGGGAGATACCGCTGTTGCAGTACATCCTGAGGATGAGAGATACACTCATCTGGTTGGCAAAACGCTGGTACTTCCTTTGGTGGGCAGAGAAATTCCTGTAATTGCTGATGAATATGTTGAAAAAGATTTCGGTACAGGCTGTGTGAAAATCACACCCAGTCACGACCCCAATGACTTTGAGGTTGGTAAGCGTCACGGACTGGAAGAAATTTTGGTGTTGGATGATAAAGCCTGTGTGAATGAAAACGGCGGAAAATATCAAGGCTTAGACCGCTATGAAGCAAGAAAAGCGATTGTTGCCGATTTGGAAGAAGGCGGTTGGCTTGTTAAAGTTAAGCCCCATATGCACAATGTCGGTACTTGCTATCGTTGCGGCACTACAGTTGAACCTATTTCCTCAAAGCAGTGGTTTGTGAAAATGGAACCGCTTGCGAAGGAAGCCATCCGTGTGGTTAAAGACGAGGAAATCAAATTTGTTCCCTCGCGCTTTACCAAAACATATCTTAATTGGATGGAGAATGTACGCGACTGGTGCATTTCCCGTCAATTATGGTGGGGTCATCGTATTCCTGCATATTATTGTGAAGATTGCGGTGAAATGGTCGTTTCGGTAGAGGAGGTTACCACCTGTCCTAAGTGTAGCAGCACTCATATGCATCAAGACAGCGATGTTCTCGATACCTGGTTTTCTTCTGCCCTTTGGCCGTTTTCCACGCTGGGCTGGCCTGAAAACACAGAGGACCTCAAGTATTTCTATCCGACAAGTGTATTGGTCACAGGTTACGACATTATCTTTTTCTGGGTTGCCAGAATGATTTTCTCCGGTATGGAACATATGAAGGAAAAGCCCTTCTCTTATGTTTTGATTCACGGTCTTGTTCGTGACTCACAAGGCAGAAAGATGTCCAAATCCCTTGGCAACGGAATTGATCCGTTGGAGGTTATCGAAAAATATGGTGCAGATGCACTTCGTTTCAGTCTTGCCACCGGCAACTCTCCCGGTAATGATATGCGCTATTATGATGAGCGTGTAGAGTCATCCCGTAACTTTGCCAACAAGGTGTGGAATGCGGCAAGATTCATTTTGATGAATCTGAGTGTTGAAGATGCGCATCCTGACTTTAATAAGTTACGCGCAGAGGATAAATGGATTTTGGACCGTTATAATGCAGTTGTTAAAGATGTAACGGAAAATCTCGATAAATTTGAAATCGGCCTTTCACTGCAAAAAGTTTATGACTTTATTTGGGATTTATTCTGCGATTGGTATATTGAACTTGTAAAACCCAGACTAAATGATAAGGACAATGTAGCGGAAAACGAGCAAACACAGAGAGTATTGTTGTATGTATTCTCAGGTGCGCTTAAAATGCTTCACCCCTTTATGCCGTTTTTAACCGAAGCTATCTGGCAATCCTTGCCGATGGAAGATGAGGCTATTATGATTGCATCTTTCCCCAAGTATGATGAAAGTCTTGTCTTTACTGCGGATGCTGAAAACATGGAACGCGTAATGGATGCTATTAAAGCTATTCGTTTCCGCCGCAGTGAAATGAATGTACCGATGTCCAAAAAAGCGGCACTGTATTTTGAGAGTGAATATGCAGATGTCGTTGCCGATGCCGCACCTTTCTTTGCAAAACTTGCTGGTGCAAGTCAAGTCAGTTTAGACGCTTGTCCCGATCAGAACGCGGTGACAATTGTTTGTTCACTTGGCAAAGTGTATATTCCTTTTGACCAACTGGTTGACATTGAGGCGGAAATCAAACGTTTGAACAAAGAACTTGAAAACGCAAAAGCAGAACTGTGTCGCGTCAACGGCAAACTGAACAATCAAGGCTTTATTGCCAAAGCACCTGCACAGTTGGTTGAACAAGAAAAGGAAAAGAAAGTTAAATTTGAACAGTTAATCGTTTCTATTGAGGCAACGATTGCAGGACTTGAGAAAAAGGACTGAGTTTTTTGAATTACAATGAAGCAATGCAGTATATTCACGGTTTGATGCGTTTTGGTTCTAAATTGGGGCTGACGCGCATCAGAGAACTGCTGTGCCGTTTAGGAAATCCACAAAAGAAAACCAAGTTTATTCATGTGGCAGGTACCAACGGCAAGGGGTCAACGGTAACGATGTTATCGGAGATTCTCTCGCACGCAGGATATCGCACCGGGAAATACACCTCTCCCTATGTTTTTGAGTTCAGGGAGCGCATTGCAATCAATGGAAAAATGATTGAAAAAGATGCGCTCTGTGAACTCACGGAGCGCATCTCTCTTGTGTGCGAGCAAATGAAGCAAGACGGTTTTGATGATATTACCGAGTTTGAGTTTATCACTGTTTTGGCATTTTGCTATTTTGCAGAAAAAGCGTGCGATGTCGTGGTGCTGGAGGTCGGACTCGGGGGCAGATTTGATGCTACTAATGTTATTGATGCACCGCTTGTTTCGGTGATTACTCCGCTTTCATTGGACCATACTGCCGTTTTGGGAGATTCTATTGAGCAAATCGCATTTGAAAAATGCGGTATTATCAAAACACCGTCACCTGTAGTGTTGTATCCGCTGCAAGAGTCGGGTGCGCTTGCAACCGTCAAGAAAACTGCCTTAGAGCGTCACTGCACGCTTACCGTTCCCGATATAGATGTGTTACAGATTTTACAGTGCGATTTAACAGGGAATTGCTTTATGTATCGTGGGGAAAAGTACCGACAGGGGTTGTTGGGAGAATACCAAATATATAATGCCCTGACTGTTTTGGAAACCGTGGAGATATTGCGTCAAATTGGAATGAACATTTCGCATACATCGGTTTGCTATGGACTGGAACATTGTCATATGCCCGCACGGTTTGACAAAGTAAGTGATAAACCCCTGATTATAATGGATGCAGGGCACAATCCGCAGGGAATAGATGCACTGACAAATTTGATGGACAAAATGAACTGTCGTTTTCGCATCATATTTACAGTTATGGCAGACAAAGAGTATGAATATGCTATTAACGCACTTTCAAGCCGTGCAGACAGTTTTTTTGCCGTAACACTTAAAGATTTCCCAAGGGCACTCGATGCAGACAGTATTGCCGGTATCGCCAAGCGTAATTGTAAAAACACGATAGTTGCGGAAAACATTTCAAAGGCCATTGATAATGCTCTCTCAAATATAGAGGATGACTGTTTATTGATTTGTGGTTCTTTTTATATTATGGAACAAGCAATTTCTGTTTTAAAAAACAAAGGGATTCTTTGATTTTTGACAATTTTTTTATAAAATATATGATAACCTTTCTGTAAAAAGCAGAAAGGTTATTTTTATTTGGAGGAAAATATGGATATCTGTTTTAAAAAAATAGGACAGCAGCTTTGGGTTGAACTAATTGGCGAACTGGACCATCATAGTGCAAAGGGAATCGGAGAAAAAATTGATTTTGAGATTTTTTTAATTCGTCCCCAAAAAGTGTATCTTGATTTTGAAAAATTGGACTTTATGGACAGTTCCGGTCTGGCGGTGATTATGGGCCGAAGGCAGTCTTGCCAACAAATCGGGACAGAGTTTGCGGTGGTT
>JAZRAZ010000242.1:0-2371 GCA_045634825.1 Eubacteriales bacterium
CAGAGAAAGGCATCGTTGTATTCAACACCCCCGGTGCCAACGCCAACGCTGTTAAAGAATTGGCAGTTGCGGCACTGCTCCTCGCCTCCCGCGATATCGTAGGTGGTATTGAATGGGCAAAAGGTTTGAGCGGTGACGATGTTGCAAAACAAGTCGAAAAGGGCAAAAGCCAATTTGTAGGTCCCGAAATTATGGGCAAAAAATTGGGTGTCATCGGACTCGGTGCCATCGGCGTGCATGTTGCCAATGCAGGTATCGCTTTGGGTATGGAAGTTTATGGTTATGACCCCTATCTTTCCATCCAATCTGCTTGGAGTTTGTCCCACCATGTAACTAAGGCAACTCTCAATGATATTTATGCCAACTGTGACTACATCAGCATTCACTGTCCTTTGATTGATTCCACCAAAGAATTTATCAATAAAACCAGTATTGCTTTGATGAAAGACGGTGTCCGTATTCTCAACCTTGCACGCGGTGCCCTGGTACATAATGCCGATATGGCGGCAGCACTGGAAAGCGGTAAAGTTGCAAAATATGTTACCGACTTCCCCGACGCTGCAACACTCCAAATGAAAAATGCAGTTTGTATTCCCCACCTGGGTGCTTCTACTCCCGAGAGTGAAGACAACTGTGCCATTATGGCAGTCAAGCAGATGCGCGAGTATCTGGAAAACGGCAATATCATCAATTCAGTCAATTTCCCGGCTGTTGATTTGCCCCGCACAGGCAAAGTCAGACTGTGCATTTTACACAAAAATGTTCCTGCCATTCTTTCCAACATCTCCACACAGATTGCAGAGGAAAATATCAACATTTCCAATATGATCAACAAATCCAAAGGTGACTATGCTTACACGGTAGTTGATTGTGATAGTGATGTTTCTGCAGAAAACGTCAAAGATATTGAGGCTGTGGAAGGCATTATCCGCGTCAGAGCACTTTAAAACCAATCTGAAAACGCTCACCGAAAGGTGTGATTTCCTTAACGGAGAATTTGAAAATTCTTTTGATTCTTGTTAAGAAGAACCAGCATCACATTTGTATACACAAATACAGTTGGGCAGTAGCCCAAACCCATTTACAGCAGAAAAGAGAAGATTCGTTTATCGCGAGTCTTCTCTTTCTTTTTATCTGTATAGTGATATGCTGACCAAAGTCAGCGTGATATTTTCGCATAGCGAAAGTGATATTAAACCTATAGGTTTAGTGATATTCTATTCGCCATAAACTGTCCGTAGGACAATATCACTATGCGAAGCATAATATCACTGCGTAGCAATATCACTCGCCGTAGGCGAATAGAGTTGCGTGATACTCCGATAAGAGTATCACCCTAACGGTGAGCGTTTTTTGCACCAAAATCCCTCGATTATCTATAATAATAAGAGGGGGCGGGCAAAATGATTATTAAAAAAATATCGGAGGAATGTGTTAAAGTACTCATTGAGTCAGACGATGTCAACCGATATAACATTCCCTATTATAAACTCAGCAGCACGGATGAGGAAAGCGTCGATTTTATTTATCGGTTGCTATTTTTGATTTATGAACAAACGGGCGTTTCATTTTTAGAATCTGCAATCTCTGTTGAAGCAAATCCCGCCTGCGGCGGAAACTTCTTTCTCACCATCAGCCGCAAGGCAGAGCAACAAGAAGGAATGTTTCTTCGCAAAGAAGGCGAAATACAAAGTGATATGTTTCTTTTCAGGTTAGAAAAACCCTCGGATTTATTAGGAGTCAAAAGTGTACTGGAACAACACAAACGCTTCATTCCGGAGCGATGTGCACTATACAAAATGTCAGGCAATTATTATGTTATTTTTGATTTTTCCGTCTCACAAACAGAAAATGCACAATTTAAAAAATTTTTAATACAACTTGGCGAATATCTTTTTCCTTTGAAAGCCACTCCGGAAAGCGAAGGATATCTTTGTGAAAGAGGAAAACTGATTTGTCCTGTCTTGTTTTCAAAATAATGAATAAAACTCTTTTATCTCGGCAATAATACAAGCAAAACCAATATAAAGGAGTGTACACATGAACAAACTGGCATTGGTACTGGTCATTATCGGTGCAATCAACTGGGGTCTGGTGGGCCTGTTCAGATTTGATCTGGTCGGCTTTATTTTCGGCGGAACAGATGCGCTGATCAGTCGCATTATTTTTACCGTTGTCGGACTTGCGGGACTGTGGGCAATTACTATTTTATTTCAAAAAATCGTTCCCCATTCCCTTGAACGTAACGACTAAGATAAGAAAAGTCATTCAAACCGGGTTTGAATGACTTTTCTTATCGCTGCAAACCCCGTAATTTTGCGGAAAAAAACAATATTTTTCCGCAAAATTACACAATTTTATAAAAATTCTA
>JAZRAZ010000243.1:0-2293 GCA_045634825.1 Eubacteriales bacterium
ACAGAGGTGATTATCGCCGCCCACGCAAAGGATAAAAAAGAGACGGTTTATGAAATTGCCGACCTTGCCTATCACGTAATGGTGCTGATGATTGAGATGGGCATAACGCTTGAGGATATCCATAAAGAACTTGCCTCCCGCCACGTCATCGACCACAAGGTCAAACAGGAGAAGATGACCAAGTGAACACCAAGGACTTTCACAATCACACCACCTTTTCCGACGGTAAAAACACCCCCGAACAAACGGTGCTGGAAGCCATAGAAAAAGGACTGAAAACCGTCGGCATTTCCGACCATTCTTTTGTGGCGTTTGACCCCGACTACTGTATGAAACCCGAGAAAATCGGGGAATATATCGGTGAAATACAAAGACTCAAAGAGAAATATGCAGATAAAATCGAGGTACTGTGCGGCATTGAGCAAGATATTTTTTCCGGTGTACCCGAGGGGGATTTTGATTATGTCATCGGCTCGGTGCATTATATCAAAGCAGGGGAGGAGTATATCCCCGTTGATGCCACCGCCGCACACTTAAAACAAGGGGCGGACAAGTACTTTGGCGGGGATATTTATGCCTTAATAGAGGAATACTACCGTCTGGTCGGCACCCTGCCCGAGAAAACAGGGGCTGACATTGTCGGGCATTTTGACCTGATTACCAAATTCCAAGAAAAAGAAAAACTTTTTGACGAGCAAAATGAGCGCTACACGCGCGCCTGGCAGGCCGCTGCCGACAAACTTCTTTCGGCAGGCGTTCCGTTTGAAATCAATAGCGGCGCCATTTCCCGTGGCTACCGCACCACTCCGTATCCCTCCGAGGAAATTCAGGAGTATCTTTTGCAAAACGACGGCAGATTTGTCTGCGGCAGTGACTCCCATCGCCCCGGCGCAGTTGCACTATGTGCAAACGATGTGATGCTTCGCATCAATGATGTTACGACTTCGTCGTAAACGATGTTGCGCTTGCGGTCAACTTCGTTTGCCCACGGCAACATCGTTTGACCAAAGGTCAACTTTGTTTTGCACAATTTTGTGATAAAACTGGACTCTTTTGTTGTGTTTTGCCAAAACTCTTTGACTTTGTGAAGATATTTATGGTAAAATAAACACAAATAAGCGCATCTTTTTGTTGCGCTCAAAAAGGAGAGTTATTATGAAAAAGCAACCTCGTTTGGATGCAAACGGATACCGCAAGTTCGGTATGCGTGACTGTCTGGCGTATGCGGCAGGCGACCTGGGATGCAATATGAGTTTTGCACTCAAGTCCACCATGTCGATTTTCTGGACACAGTTTATGGGACTGGAACTGTGGTATGCCTTACTGCTGATTGTCGTGCAGGTATGGGATGCCATCAACGACCCGCTGATTGGTTCCATCATTGATGCAGACAAGCGTACCTACAAGCGCAACAAGTTTCTCGCTTACATCTGGGCAGGCTCCATCGGTCTGATTGTCGGGGGAGCGGTGTGCTTTTTGCCTTTCCCCAATGCTCCCACCTTTGCAAAAATGATTATTTTTATTGCAGGATATGTGGTTTGGGACGCGTTTTACACGGTAGCCAATGTTCCCTACGGTTCACTGCTCAGCCTCATTTCCACCGATGTTAAGGACAGAGCTTCGCTGTCTGCCTGGCGCTCGGTTGGTTCTATCTTCGGTAATATGTTGCCGATGGTTATTTTGCCCTTTATCATTTACGATGCAGAAAACAACCTCATCGGTGAGCGCGTATTTATCGCGGCACTCATTATGGGCGCACTTGGTTTCATCTGCTTCCAGTTTATGATTCGTAACACCGAAATTCGCGTTGAGCAGGAAGTTACTTTGAGTGAGGAACAACCCAAATTCAATGTGTTCAAAGCCATCGCAAACTTTATGAAAAACCGTCCCGCCGTTGGCGCCACCATCGCCGCGATGGGTATGTTTATCGGTATGCAGGGCGCAGCAACTGCCGTCACCGTCATCTTCCAGTCTTACTTCAAGAATGTGCAGATTTCGGGCGTTGTGCAACTCTTTGCGATGATTCCGATTGTCATCTTTACTCCTCTTGCCCGTAAGGCAGTAGAGAAGTTTGGTAAAAAGGAACTTGCCACCTTCGGCTCAATTTGCTCGATTGTGGCAGGACTTGGTTTGTTTGTCGTAATGCCCGAAAACACAGGGCTTGACCTGATTATCTACATCGTTTGCCAACTCGTTTTCTCACTGGGACTTGGTATTTACTCCACGGTGTCCTGGGCGATGATGGGCGACGCTATCGACTACAACGAGTGGAAAACCGGTGCCAGAGAAGAGG
>JAZRAZ010000244.1:0-3606 GCA_045634825.1 Eubacteriales bacterium
CAACATATTGGGACTACTCCTTGCCACACAGACCGCCATGCCTACGATCCGACTTGGATATTGAGGGTAGCCGCCATAACTGTTAATGACACGTTGAACATATACATCGTCATAAACAAAGTCTTGCGTTGCGGTATAACCCCCATCATTTGCATCCTTCTCCTCCCAAGTAACCCTAAGAACAATCTTGGTGGCACTACTGGCAGCTCCGCTTTTTAGTGCTTCGTGAGCCAAGGGTTCAAATCTGGGAGAGAACTGATATTTGCCGGAATTTCCTTCACTGTATTTTCTCCATGCAGTACGATCCAAATTTACAGTTATAAAGAAATATCCCTCACCATCATATACAGGCAAATACCCTTTATTATCCGCGCTCAAAACAACATGGTTTTTATCATCAACAATCAATTTACCAGTATTATCCTTACTGGTATCAATCACTGCGGAACCCTTAATGCCTACAACATAATAGGCAGGTAATTGATGCCCGTTCATATCAAGAGTAACATCTTTGTCAATGACAACACAATAAGCCTCGTCGCTTAAAGTATATTGCAGTAAAATAGTCTGCCCTTCCAGCGCATCTTCAAAGGCTTGTGCCATAACAAAATAATCTTGTTCAACATCATTTCCTACAATTTTGGCAACGATAGTATCTTCCTGTATTTCTCTTGCTTTACACAAATTACAATCATATTTATAATAACCCGCAGTAGTGAAAGTAGGCTCTACTGTTTCTTCATTTATACGTTCTGCATGTTCCACAAACTTACGGATAAGCTCATTCTTTAATTCAAACTCACTGTAATCTGTTGTCCATTTACAAGATGTTTTAGTGTATCTGAAAGGAGTTTCATATAAATCACTAATATCACAAAGATGACAATTATTGCAATACTGTGTGACTATTGAAAAGTTTTCAACAACCTTACGTGTTGCTTCAATATTAAAGAATAACGATGGAATCTCAACATTTGTTCCTACATTATAATAAACGGAGTCCTGCAAACGAAAATCTACTATATTACCGTAATCAACTTCTTCTGCAACTGCTCCGCCGGCAATACCACCATTTGTATTAAATATACAGTTTTTAACAGTGACAGCCGTATAATCGGAATCTCTTTTCCATTTATGGTCTTGATATCTATTGCCATTTGGTTCCTTATGACCATAATCGTCGATACGAATGGTTTCATAGGACACGCTATTCTCTACTACTGTTTCAAATACAAGCCCATTGTATGAGAAGTGGTTGGCATTTAAGTTGTTAACATTTCTAAAGGACATTGGCAAGATAGCTTCCGTTGCTTCGCTTAAACTTCTGCCTGCTGTCAATTCGCCGTTTGCATTCAACTCACTGTCATAAGGAGAAACAGCAAACTGGGGACCAACAATAGCCATACTGCTGGGTAATGAAAAAGATTTAGTTTCATGTCTACCAGGAGTCAGCAAAACCATAGAATCCATACAAAATGTGGCCGGTCCGAAACCGATTTGCTCATATCCATATAAAGTTGGAAATGCATTGGCAACTTCTTTTTGTGCAAAGACATATTGCGATTGAGAAGAACAAACCAATTGTGTTATGCCGGTATGGAAGGTTACTTCCACGCCATCCGTTGCATTGGGCGTTGTTTCGGGAAGCACTGCATCACCCGAGGCAACTTTGGGACCAGTATAAGTCACACCATTGAAAGTGTATTCACCATTTTGATAATAATCACTGCTTTCAGGAGCAACAATGTAATAGTGACTGGGGCTGTTCAAACCATAAACAACAGTTGCTGTAGTACCGTATGTTGGGTCAGTATAGCAGGCTTTGAGATAATACTTAACACCATTATTAAACATATCCTGTGTTAAGGTTGTAACCTCGGTTTCACAAGCTTCTTCTTCATAAACACCTACAAATTTTGTATTTTCATCAGCAAACACAAAGAGGTCGCTTGTATCATACGTTTTAGTGCGATCCAAAAGAATGGTTACCGCGCCCATAAAGTAATCTTTACTGTACTCAATTTCTTGTCCCTGATGCTCTGCGGCTGAAGACTGGGGATCTCTACCACCTGAATAGCAGGAAGAAATAGTAACCATTAAATAGTTATAAAGCAGGGCGCCACCCTTGACATCCTTGACTGACAGCACTTCTCTGGCACCGCCCTCCATTGCAGGAGAGACATAAATATCAGACTGTGCAGCAAAACCGCTTGAACGAGGATTGTGCTGCCATGCCGGCAAAACATGTCCTTGATTATCAATATATAAATTGCCTGAAAGGTCCACAGCAGATAGTCCGTCAGGAGATGGGTCACGAACCGGATGACAACGCTTATAAGTTTCAGCAGTTAGTATCTCACCATATGCATCATTGGGGAAACGGAAAACATTTTCCGTAATCGTCATATTGACACCGGTACCGACCCCTGAAGAACCGTTTCCGTTATTGGTAACATTGGCAGGTCTCCAGTCCAAAATAACTTTACCATTATTATCATATTCAATAATAGGGAAACTATCCTTGTTCAACACATAGCCGTCACCACAAACAATAAAACGCATATAACGGTTATGTTCCATAATGTCATCTGAAGCCGTAAATTCATTGCCGGTGATAGTAACAACTGATGCCAAAGTAATATACTTGTAGTTTCTTATATGAACTGCTGTTGAATCGGCCTTTGTAGAACCCATAAGATTATAAATCTTATTATCCACAAAATTGAAATGAACAGAATTATCAGCATATGTAGCAACATTCTCGTGACCCAGGAAGGGACAGAATATGGCTGCAGACTGCCAATCTGCAGAAACACAATTTTTTATTGTGAATTCAGGATTCTCAGCGTATTCCCCAAAAAAATTGCCGGCTGCTTGTGCTGTCGTTTTGTCAGGGGTAATAAACTGTGTAACAAAGGTACCATCATATATATTACCGTTATAATCTTTTGCAGGAATACCATTTACAAAAGCACAGTTATCCATAATGACTTTGTTACTATAAAGTTTCTGATATACAGCTTGCAGGTCTATAAGATTAGTTTCCTCTTGCGGATGAGCCTCATAGTCTTTAGGTGTAAAAGATGGATTTGAAACATAGCTGCAATCAAAATAGCAGTTTGTAAATTCCCAGGTAGATGCATTTTCCGGATCAGATGCACTGTAAATCATAGGAATGTCATTATAATTCACGTTGTAGTTCAGTTTATTCACCAAAAGATTTTGCAGTTTTACATTTACATACTGATTTTTTCCCTCAACAATAAAGGAAATACGGTTTCTTGCAGAAAAACCATCTATGGTAAAATTACAGTTTGCAGGAAAAATGAATTTTAGCAGAAAAACGCTCTCGTCAGTAGTATTCATTGTATCTCTGCCGTTCTGCACGGTTTTTACATCCGCATCATTAGCACGGGCATCGTTAACAGGGTTAACGCCTGCTTTCATACCTAACATATGCACATTGAGCATTTGCTCGGGAGTAGGCACTGCACCTTCATCCGCTTTGGTGGGTAGCGTAATTGTTTCCAGCCCCAAACCACCAATAGTTCCCGGAGCAAATACAATAATTAGATCACGGCTGACAGTGTCGCTCTGCGCCCATTT
>JAZRAZ010000245.1:0-1817 GCA_045634825.1 Eubacteriales bacterium
CGATATCATCGATAACGCCACACGGACAAGCATTGGAGATATATATGCACAGGAGTTCAATCCCATGTTGCAGCTTGCGCGCGCCGTGGAGATATTTGAACCGATTAAAGAAAAATGTCTCTGCATTACCCACGGGAATCACGAAAACCGCACTTACGCGCGAGAGGGCATCAACCTCTCGCAGTTGCTTGCCAACCAGCTGGGGTTGGGCGCTAGATACACGCCCACCTCTGCCCTGCTCTTTATTCGATTCGGACAGGATGCCAGCGGCAAGAAGGAAACCAACGGCAGTGGCAAATACCGCATGATGTGTTACACGGTGTATGTTCTGCACGGCAGCGGAAGTGGCGGTCGCAAGGAAGGCTCCAAGGCTAATCGCTTGGCGGAAATGGCAAGCATCATTGATGCCGACATTTACATTCACTCGCACACCCACCTGCCCCTTGTCATGAAACAGGGATTTCACCGCACGGATGCCAAGAACAGCACTGTGGCTTTTGTCGATAAATTGTTCGTAAATTCGGGGGCTAACCTCAATTTTGGCGGTTACAGCGAAGCCGCCGAGTTTAAGCCTTCCAGCAAAGACACGCCGGTCATTTATCTGAACGGCACAAAGAAATATTTTAACGCGAGGCTTTAATTATGAGAGAAGTATGTTGTCCTAAATGCAGGAAGGTATTCGTCCCTGCTCCCCAGCATGTGTTCAGAGATGGTCGCGGGTTCTATTGCTCTTGGACGTGCTACAACCACAGAACACCGCAGACCCGTAAGTCACGGTCACATCAGGTTGAGCAGTGCAATCTCCGTGGAGAGTTTGTTGCCCTGTTCAATAGCCCCAAGCAAGCGGCCGACGCTATTCTCGGCAACGAGAAGAAAATCCGCGATGCATGCAAAACTTATACGGTATATAAAGGTTCCATATGGAGGTATTGCTATGACGTGCCCTAAGTGTTGTTCAAAAACAAAAATCTGGGATAGCCGACAGCAAGATGACGCCAAACGGCGCAGACGCGAGTGTCTGTCCTGCGGCTATCGGTTTATCACTATTGAAATAGACGAGGATCTGTATGAGAGGATGGTAAAACGTGACCAACTCCGAAGCCAAGGATGCACTGTTCGCTAAAATTCCCGTGGTTTATAAAAATACTGAATATTCATACATTTCCGCCATTGTCTATCGCGTCGATAAAAATAACAACTTGTTCATTTCGGCAGAGCTGATGGACAAAAACGAGCGGAGCGTAACAATCGCCCAATTAAAGGAGGTTTACCCCTTACATGATCAATAAAATCAAGCAACGACTTACCTGCCCTGAATATCTTTCACGGCAAGGCATCCATATCAAATCCGGCGGGCGGTGTATATCACCGCTCCGCCCCGAAGCTACGAATCCCACATCCTTTTATTGTGACGATGATTTCTGGTACGACCATGGTGCTTCCATGGGTGGTGACGTCATCGATCTCGCTGCGCAATTGCAGTATGACGGCGATCTCGGAGCGGCAGTCCGCGGGCTTGCCCGTGAGCTGGGCATCCAGTCCGAGACTACCAATACCGCATGGCGTGCGGATATCCAGCACCTGTGCAACCGCTCTGCGGCATACCACCAAGCACTCACGCCCGAGCATTATCAGTATCTCGCAGAGCGCGGGCTGACGCGCGAGGATGTCAAACGCAATATGATCGGTGTGGTCACGGACGGATACCTGAAAGGCAGACTGTTTCTGCCGTATTTCAAAAACGGTGCCGTAGTCTATTATGCAACGCGTGCTCTTCCCGGCAGTGCGTTTGAGGAAAACAAATACATGAAAGCCTC
>JAZRAZ010000246.1:0-1109 GCA_045634825.1 Eubacteriales bacterium
AAACTGATTTAAACTCATCGCAAACATAGTTTGCGATGAGTTTTTAACTTTTTAAAACTATGTATTGAAATCAAGACAAAATCTAATTATAATAAAAGTAGCACAATCCAAAGAAAATATTTAAAGAGGAAATATTATGTACAGAATCGGTATAGACCTTGGCGGTACCAACATAGCGGTGGGTGTCGTGGATGAAAACTATAATATTGTCGGTCGAGGCAAAATGAAAACAAACTGCCCTCGTCCTGTCGAAGAAATTGTGGCAGATATGGCGAGCGCGGCAAAAATGGCTATAGAAGATGCAGGCATTACTTTAGAGCAGGTAGAAAGTATCGGTATCGGTTCTCCTGGTGCCGTAAATACCAAGGATGGTATAGTGGTGCAGGCATTCAATCTCGGCTTTTTTGATGTTCCCGTAACGAAAATGCTTTCCGAACAACTGGGTGTGAATTGCTTTGTCAGCAACGATGCCAATGCGGCGGCATATGGAGAATACCTTGCAGGTTCCGGAAAAACCGCTGAAAACTTTGTTATGGTCACGCTTGGAACCGGTGTTGGCGGCGGCGTTATTTTGCAAAACAGAATGTTGGTCGGCTGTAATTATGCAGGTGCTGAACTGGGCCATATCGCTGTGCACGAAGGCGGTGAGCAGTGTACTTGCGGCAGAAAAGGCTGTTGGGAAGCATATGCTTCGGCAACCGCGCTGATTCGTCAGGCAAAAAATGCAATGAAAGACCATCCTGAAAGTATTTTGTGGACAATGTGCGACGGAGATATAAACAAAGTTGACGGAAAAATGGTTTTCGATGCCAGAGATGCAGGGGATGCTACTGCTGAGGCAGTAGTAAAACAGTATATCCTTTATATTGCGGAAGGTGTTACCGACCTTGTCAATGTATTTCAACCCGATATATTATCTATCGGCGGTGGTATTTCAGCACAAGGAGAAAACCTCGTCAAACCCATCAAAGAGTTTTTGGATAAGAATGATTTTGCCCGCCGTTTTGCTCGTCGCGCTCAAATCAAAATTGCAACACTTGGAAATGACGCAGGAATTATCGGTGCGGCATTCCTTGGAATATAAAGTAAAAAAACACGGCTCACAAAAG
>JAZRAZ010000247.1:0-8631 GCA_045634825.1 Eubacteriales bacterium
ACTTATATCTGGTTTCTCCCGAAACGGCAGTAGCGGCGGCGCTGACAGGTTATATCACCGACCCGACCACCCTGCCCTATGAATATCCCGACATTCAGATGCCCGCATCTTTCAGAATTGACGATTCTGCCGTTCTGGCACCTGCCGAACCCGAGGAAGCCAAAACCTTGGAGGTACTGCGCGGTCCCAACATCAAACCTTTCCCCGATGCTTTCCCGCAGGAAAACACCTTAAGCGCACCGCTCATTTTAAAAGTTGGTGACAACATCACCACCGACCACATTATGCCTGCCGGTGCCAAAATTCTGCCCTATCGTTCCAACATTCCGCATCTTTCCCAGTTCTGCTTCGGCGTTTGTGACAAGTCTTTCCCAGAGCGCGCCAAAGCCGCCGGAAAGGGCATCATTGTGGGTGGCAGCAACTACGGACAAGGCTCCTCCCGCGAACACGCGGCATTGGTGCCATTGTATCTGGGCATCCGTTGTGTTATCGCCAAAAGTTTTGCCCGTATTCATATTGCTAACCTCATCAATGCGGGCATTATGCCGCTGACCTTTGCCAATCCTGCCGATTATGATGCACTCGAGCAAGACCATCAGTTAGAACTGAGTGACATCTATGCCGGTATGGACAGCGGTGAAATCATTATGACCAACAAAACCACCGGTCAGAAAATCACTCTGTGCTGTGACTTCACCGACCGTCAGAAAGCCATCCTGAAAGCAGGCAGTCTGCTGAAATACACCGCACAAAACTAAACCCAAAATGGCGACAAGAAATTTCTTGTCGCCATTTCATTTTACATTATTAAATTTACAAGCAGACAACAAAGCAATCCAAAAACGGTGGGAATCAGGGCGGCAAGCATCGTCCAGCCCCAAGAACCGCTTTCCTTTTTAATGGTCATCAGTGTGGTAGAACAGGGCCAGTGCATCAGGCTGAACAGCAGTACACACAACGCGCGTCCTGTATCCCACCCTGCTGACAGCAAAATTTCTTTCAAACTTGCCAGACTTTCCGCCTCGGCGAGCATTCCGGCACCACTATAGCCCATCAAAATCAAAGGAAGTACAATTTCGTTGGCAGGAAGTGCCAGTATAAAGGCAATCAAAATCACGCCGTCCAGACCAAATACCCGCGCAATCGGGTCAAGTGCCGTGGCGGCATATAAAAGCAAACTTTGCTCGCCGACACTGATATTGGCAAGCAACCAAATTACAAGTCCTGCAGGTGCCGCTACTTTGACGGCGCGGCCTAGTACAAAGAGCGTTCTGTCACAAAGAGAACGCCACAAAATCTGTCCGATGTTTGCTCGCCGATAGGGCGGAAGTTCCAGCGCCAGCGGTGAAGGTGCTCCGCCCAGCACTGTTTTGCTGAGAAACCAAGAGGCTAAAAATGTTGCACAAACGCCCAATACAATTAGTGCGGCAAGCCAAAAAGCAGAACTCAGTGCGCCGAAAATGCCGGTGCCTGCCACAAACATCGTGATGAGTGCTATCATCATCGGAAAGCGCCCGTTGCACGGCATAAATGCATTGGTCAGCATCGCAATCAACCGTTCTCTGCGCGTTTCAATAATACGGCATCCGACCACCCCTGCGGCATTACATCCCAGTCCCATCATCATACATAAACTTTGTTTGCCGCAAGCGTGACAACGGGCAAAACCACGGTCCAAATTAAAGGCAATACGGGGCAAAACGCCGATGTCCTCCAACAATGTAAAAAGCGGAAAAAAGATTGCCATTGGGGGCAACATTACTCCCACGACCCACGCTGTCACACGATATATGCCGTGCCAGAGTACCTCGCACAGCCATACCGCAACGCCCATATTCAGTGAAGTGCGATACAGCCAATCTTCCAACCAAAAGAGTCCTTTTTGCAGATATGCTGACGGATAGTTTGCTCCCTCTATTGTCAGCCAAAAGATAAAGGCGAGCAAAAGCATCATCAAGGGAAAAGCGGTCCATTTCCCTGTCAGTATTTTATCGACACGACTGACCCGATATTCTTTACTTTGACGCACAACTTGACCGGCAAGATAGTGTGCTCCTTGCAACAGGGGTTCTCTGTCATCGCAGGTATGTTTTCCCGAGTCAATGTAAAGCGGCACCGAGGGCGACTCAATTTCCGCGTCGACGGCGGCACAGACTTCCCGTAGCCCCTGTTTTCTGCCGGCGCTGGTTGCCACGACGGGAACACCAAGCAGTTGCTCCAGTAGTTTCGTATCCACCGAAATTCCCTTGCGCGCAGCCTCGTCCATCAAATTGACCACTACCACTACCGGTACTCCCAGACGGATAATTTCCAATACCAGCACCAAACCGCGCTCCAGCGCCGTAGCATCGCAAACCGCTATGCAAAGTTCAGGGTGTTCATTTTTTAAAAAATCTCTTGCAATTTCCTCCTCGGGAGAACCGGAGTGTAATGAGTAGCAACCGGGCAGGTCAATCAGTCCGAAACTTGCCTTCGCGGTGGAAAATTCACCCTCCGCCCGTTCCACCGTTTTGCCCGGCCAGTTGCCGGTATGTTGATGCAGTCCCGTCATCGCATTAAACAGTGTACTTTTTCCGACATTCGGATTTCCTGCCAACGCCACGGTGCGACAAAACCGCACAACACCTGCCTTGCTTGCATTTTTGCCGACAGCTGTTCTTGTCAGTCCCATTGGCTGACCTCTATGTTTACGGCATCTTTTTGTCTGAGAGCCACCGCCACTCCCTTTACCAGATATGCCGTCGGGTCCCCTGCCGGTGCACGAAACAGACAACGCACCTGACTTCCCCTTACAAATCCCATTTTCCCCAGTCGCATTTTCAGCGACTCGGGCATCAATATAATACACCCGCTTTGACCGGGTGATAAATCACTCAGTTTCATAGTCTATCCCTCCGATTTATCATATGAGAAACCTGCAAAAATGTCCGAAACTAAGAAAATATTTAAAAAAACATTGACAATTTTAATGTTTTATGTTTTATTAAAACTAATATTGATGTGTTCGGAGGTATTTATTATGAAATTTGTTTCTCTTCCCAAAGAGCTCAAATTTGCAGTAAATCAGGTTTGTCAACTTCTAAGTCTTGAGGAAAAAGAAACTTTAGAGAATATAAATGTCACCTTTGAAAAAGCAGACGGTTTATCTTTACGGTTTAAAAACGATGTTGTTGTCATCGGATATGATCGCATCGTTGACGCCACCCGCGGTCTTTCTATGTTGGAGCGCTTTGTCAGCGAAAAAACGCCCATTGAGCAAAAAGCCAAATACGATATACTTTGCCCGATGGTTGACTGTAGCCGTAATGCCGTTTTGAATGTAGCCGCCGCCAAAGAATTTATGATTTATCTTGCCGCGATGGGCTTTAATGCGATGATGTTGTATACCGAGGACACCTATGAAATTCCGGAATACCCCTACTTCGGTCACCTCAGAGGTAAATACACCATTGAGGAAATGAAAGAGATTGATGATTTTGGTGCTAAAATGGGCATCGAGGTCATTCCTTGTATTCAGACACTTGCCCACCTCAATGCCATCACGGACTGGGATTGCTTTCAGCCTTATGTGGACATTGAGGACATTTTGCTGGCGGACGATGAGCGCACCTATCAACTCATTGAAGCGATGCTCAAAACCATCACTTCCTGCTTCAGAAGCCGCCGCATTAACATCGGTATGGATGAGGCACACAATCTCGGCCGCGGCAAGCACACCGATATTTACGGCTATGAGAAAAAATCCGATATTATGATTCGCCACCTGCAACGCGTCACGCAACTTTGCAACAAATATAAACTGCAGCCGATTATGTGGAGTGATATGTTTTTCAGAATGCAGTTTGACGGAAAGTACCGTATCACCGAAGGTCAACTGGAGAAAGAAGTAACCGACAAGATTCCTGAGCAAGTAGCGCTGTGTTACTGGGAATACTACACCAATCCTCATATGCTTGAGGCAACGGAACATATGTTCCATTGTCACGAGCAAGTCGGCAGAGAAATCTGGTTTGCGGGCGGCGCTTGGAGTTGGTCTGGCAGTTGTCCCAAAAACCGTTTTTCGATGTGGGTCACTCCCACACAACTCGACCTTGCCGAAAAATATGGTGTTAAAAATGTTATTGTAACGATGTGGGGCGATGACGGTGCCGAATGTACTCCGTTTGCAATGCTTCCTTCTTTGCTCCAATATGCAGAGCGTTGCTATGACAAAGCAGACGAGAAAACGATGAATCAGAGAAGTAAGGATTGTTTCGGCATCACTATGGATGAATTTTTAAAAATTGATAGTGTCGGTTTTTATGACGATTTTTGTGAAGACACTACCCATCCTACCGTATTTGAAAAATCTGCACTTTACAATGACCCTATGATTGGCATTATGAACTGGAACCTTGAAAAAGCCGCACTTGGCGACAAGTTTGAAAAAGATGCCAAAATCCTTGAACCGATGATTCAAAATGAACGGTTTGGTTATTTGTTTGACACGCAGTATCGTCTGGCAGTACTGCTAACGCACAAAGCCTCCCTTTCTATCGACATCAAAAAGGCTTACAAAAAAAATGATACCGCCACACTGCAACAAATTGTCGATGAAGTTATTCCTACCATCTATGATTGTCTGGATGATTACATTACCGCCTTCCGTTTTCAGTGGCATTGGATCAACAAACCCTTCGGTTTCGAGGTTCAGGATATTCGTTTGGGCGGCGTAAAGCAAAGACTCATCACCACCGCCGAGCGTCTGCAACAATATATTGACGGTGAAATCGAGGTGCTGGAAGAACTTGAGCAACCTGATTTACCCTATTGCTGTAATAAAAAACACCTTCGTGCCCAAAACAAATGGCGCCTTGCAGCCACCCGAAGTGTTATCCATCACTAAATAGCGATACCCCACAAATCCTCTGATTTGTGGGGTATTTTTATTGAGCGCTCATAGGCGCAGAGTGCGAGTCATTCATTTTGCCTGCCAGACTTTGCAAATCTGCCAAGGTTTTCGGTTCTACGCCACACTGCAAAATGGATTGTTGCACTACAGGACTGAGCGTTGCGAAATAATCATTCATTTTTGCGCTTTCATACGGACCGTTCATATTTTTTCCTCCAAATAATAATACCGACACAAGTGTCGGTATTATTATTTGAAAAAATATTATTTTTATGCAAGCGTTATAGACAGAAAACGCTCGGTCAGTTTATCATTCAGTGCCGTGATATCTTCCGCATTTTTATTTTGGTCGGATGGAATCATCATCACGATATCACCGTTAACGGCGGCGCGCCGTTTTGCCAAAACATTTCCATTTTCGTCCAAAATGGGATAGGCACCCAGTTGCTTGGTTTTTTCCAACAGTTTGTGTCCATTTTCAAAACGGTAAAATTCCACCGTCACCCCGTTGGTACGGATGGAATATGCCTCTATGGCACCAATACTGTCGGCAATCAGTTTATTATAATCTCTGATGACCTGCCCCTTTTCAACCAGTTTGCCCACCACATACGGCACACTTCCCTTTTCTTCAGCATCCCAGGCGGGCAAAACATATTCGTCTTTGGGTTCATAATCGGCATCACCATCTTTGGTATATTGGCAGCCACTGCATATCAGCAATACCACCACTAAAAGTATCATCCATTTTTTCAAAGTCAGTCACCTCTTTTTATAAATGAAATACAAAGATTGCTTTTTTCTGTTTTATTATATATAATAGAAAAAGAAAATGCAAGGAGGCATTCTATGAAAAAAGCATTTTGTTTACTTTTTTTATTTCCCGTTATTTTACTTTCGGGTTGTAACTCACCCGGATATACCCAAACCAACGAAACTGAAAAAGCACTGGAAACCTACTATGCGGCTGTTCGCGAAAGCGTGGCGCAGACGGGCGGTGCTATCTATGTAAACATTCATATGAAAGATACGGTTGTCAGTAAAAAAGATACCACTGAGCGCTATGAATATGTCTATACCGTCAGTGAAAACAAAGAGGACTTTAACTACCGTTGTTACAATGCCGAGGATAAGTTAACAGCGCACTATTTTACCAACAAAGACGGTGAGGTCATCAATCAGTTGACCGGAGAAAAGGTTGACAATTTTGCCACCTATCAAAACCATCAAAAAAATCCCATTTCTTCTCTGCAACTGTTCCGTATGGATTCTAATTTCAAAGTACAAGATGCCACCATTTCTTCCATCACTATGGAGCAAAAAGATGAGGATACGCTCATCACCGTCACTTTCCACGGAGATAAGTTGACAGGGCTTTCCATTAAAAATGAAGGCGGACTGTACCGCACCATCACCTCGCACCAGCGCATTTACACCATTCGCGAAAATAAAATTGCCAAAATTGAAATTTATGACAGAGAAAATGCACAATATCAAAATCAAACCGGCACCATCGACACCGATACCGTTGTGGAGATAAACTATTATGGCAAAAGCAGTGATATTTGATTTAGACGGCACACTTGCAGATACACTTGGTTCCATTACCCACTATGTCAACCGAACGACTGCTTTGCTGGGATTGTCCTCACTGTCGGAAAAGCGGGTGAAAAAGTATGTCGGCAACGGCGCCAAATTACTCATAGAGCGTGTGTTGGAACATTTGGAGCATCCCGAATTATTTAGTGAGGCGTTTGCCATCTACAATCGACTTTACAATGCGCATCCCTACCACGCCCTGACCGAATATGACGGCATCACCCCGATGTTGCAAGCGCTGAAACAAAAAGGCATTTACACCGCTGTTCTTTCTAACAAACCGCACGCGGCAGTCAAACCGATTTGCCGACATCTTTTCGGCGGACTGCTTGACCTTGCACAAGGGCAACTGCCTGACATTCCCATCAAGCCTGACCCCCAAGGACTAAATATGATTTGTCAGAAATTAAATGTCCATCCGAAAGACTGCATTTATGTGGGTGATACCGATGTGGATATTCTGACGGGCAAAAATGCAGGAGCCTTCACCGTCGGCGTATCCTGGGGATTTCGGGACAAAGCGGAACTGGAGCAAAACGGTGCCGATGCCATTATCGACACACCCGATGAACTGTTCACTATTATAAGGTGACAAGAGTCATTCGAACCTTGTTTTAAAAAGGCGGGAAAAGGCACCGCGAAAAACCGTAATAGATTCGACTCTTGTCACCTTATAAAAAAACCATCACAAAACTGTCGTTTTGTGATGGTTTTGTTATTTAGCCAAAAATCGTCAGCAAAAATCCTGCGGCAACCGCAGAGCCGATAACACCGGCGACATTGGGACCCATCGCGTGCATCAACAGGAAGTTGGAGGGGTTTGCCTTCTGACCCTCTGTTTGTGCAACACGTGCCGCCATCGGTACGGCGGAAACGCCGGCAGAACCAATCAAAGGATTGATTTTGCCACCCGATAACCAATACATAAGTTTTCCGAGTAACAATCCACCGATGGTAGAGAAAGCAAATGCTGTCAAACCTAAGAAAATGATATATACGGTCTGAAGACTGAGGAAGTTCTTACCAACGGTGGTGGCGCCAACGGAAATACCGAGGAAAATGGTAACAATGTTCATCAGCGCATTTTGTGCCGTATCGCTCAGACGGTCGCAAACACCGCACTCTCTGAACAGATTACCGAGCATCAGACAACCAAGCAAGGGGGCAACACTCGGCAAGAGCAAAACGGTAAAGATGGTAACCACGATGGGAAAGAGAATTTTCTCGGTCTTGGTCACCGTTCTGAGTTGTTCCATTTTGACTTCGCGCTCTTTTTTGGTGGTCAGCAGTTTCATCAGAGGCGGCTGAATCATCGGAATCAGTGCCATATAAGAATATGCTGCGATGGCAATCGCACCCAAAAGTTCGGGAGCAAGTTTGCCTGTTAAAAAGATGGCGGTAGGACCGTCAGCACCGCCGATGATGGCGATAGATGCCGCCTGTTGACCGTTAAATCCAAGTACAACTGCCATAATCAGTGCAAAATAAACGCCAAACTGTGCCGCCGCACCCAGCAGAAAACTCTTGGGGTTGGAAAGCATCGGGCCAAAGTCCGTCATCGCGCCGACACCAAGGAAAATCAAAGAAGGATAAATACCTGCTTTAACACCGATGTAAAGAATATCCAGCAATCCGCCGTTGGCAAGGATATGCCCATAACTGTGATAAAACTCACTACTCTCATCCATAAAAGCAGTCCAGAGGTCAGGATTGTAAATAGCAGTTTCTCCTGCAGGAGTAGGCAGGTTGGTCAGCAACATACCAAATGCAATACCAACCAGTAACAACGGCTCGAATTTCTTTTTAATACCAAGATACAAAAGCACACAAGCAAGCACCAGCATAACAGCGTTTTGCCAAGTCATTGCGGCAAAACCGGAACTTACCCATATACCCTGTATCGCTTCAATAACAATATTCATTTCCGTGCCTCCTATGCAAGATAGACAAGAGGCGTACCGCTTTCAACAGCCGCACCCTTAGAGGTGGCTACGGAAGAAACTACGGCATCACGGGGCGCCATAACCTCATTTTCCATTTTCATAGCCTCTACAACAACCAACACATCTCCGCTTTTTACCGGCTGACCGTTTTGCACTTTAACTACCAAAACAGTGCCGGGCAAAGGAGAAGTAACGGCT